>DASRZO010000016.1:0-9332 GCA_035686405.1 Pseudomonadales bacterium
AGCAGGACGTCGGCGATTCCTTTGCCGACGCCGCGCGTCGCGCCGGTGACCAACGCCACGGTGCCGTCGAGTGCCGGAGCTTGCGCCACTCTTTGCTCGTTAGACCCGCTCGTCGCAATGGCTCGTCAGGTGTCTGGGCATCAGCACGGCACGTCAGCGCTTACCGCGCATCGCGTCGAGCATCATCGTGACTTTCTGCTGGGTGTCGGCGATCTTCTGTTTCAGCGCGCGCTGTTCGCCGGGGTCCGTCGCCTTCTCGAGATCTTCGCGCATCGCCGCGAGCTTCTTCAGCATCTCGATCTCGGCCGGCACGTAGCCGGCGTCCTTCAGGATCTTGTACGCCATGCGCAGTTCGGCCGGCGTTTCGAGATAGCCGTCATCCAGTTCGAGCGGCTTGCCGAACCCTTTGACGTTGCGGATTTCGCCGGTCTGTTCGACCTTCTGCACCCACTGCCGAATGATCTCGTCGACACCTGCCATGACGTGCCCTCCGGTAGACGCACAGCATAACGTTTCGCTCAACGCCGGCGCGACTCCACGCCTCAGGACGTGACGGCCGCCAAACGTGCACCGAGAACGACGAACACCGCGAGGCGTGTGCACCGATGATCACGGCGCCGTGCTTCGCCGCGGCCGCGCCGCGCGCGGCGAACGGTTCCGCGGCGCGGACTCGGGCGCGCTCGGTGCTACGTCGGAACGCGATTCGATCAAGCGCGGCTCGACATAGTGGAACTCGACCAAGTACACGTGTTCGCCCGGTCCGTGCTTCGCGACCTTCAACAGATCGACGACGCCGTTGAAGCCGGATTTGCGCGCGAGCTGCGGCGTGATGTCGTCCATGCGGATTTCACGGAGCGCGTCGACCTCGATCGCGCCGTCGCCCATCCTGTAACGGTTGCCGACCTTCACGTGCGGCCGCTGCCAGATTCGCACCGACACGGTGATGTCGCCGCTGCGGATGCCGGGGTGCAGGCGCTTCGTGAATTGCACGCCGATCGTCAGGCGAACAGCTTCGACACGCTGTCGCCGCTGTGGATCGCGCGAATCGCGTCGGCGAAGAGCGATGCCACGCTGATCACTTCGATCTTGTCGCGCGGAATGCCGGGCTTCAGCGGAATGGAGTTCGTCACGATCAACCGTTCGATCGCCGACGCCTGCAGCCGCTCGACCGCATGGCCCGACAGCACCGGGTGCACGGCGGCCGCTTCGATGCGACGCACGCCGTTCGCGCGCAGGAAACGCGCTGCTTCGATCATCGTGCCGCCGGAGGCGATTTCGTCGTCGATCAACAGCGCATCGCGATCGCGCACGTCGCCGATCAAGCCGACCGCGACCGGGCTCTCGGTGTCGTCGAGCCGGCGCTTGTCGATGATCGCCATCGGCAGCTTCAAACGGTTCGCGTATTCGGCGAGGTCCTTCGCCTCGCCGACGTCGCTCGCGACCAATACGCTCTCCGACAAGTTCGTCGTGGCGCGCAGCCGGTCGCACACGATCGGCGTCGCGTTCAGCTGATCGACCGGAATCCGAAAGAAGCCCTGCACCTGCGGCGAGTGCAGATTCATGCTGAGCACGCGATTCGCGCCGGCCGTCTCGAGCAAGTCGGCGATCAGTCGGGCGGTGATCGAAATGCGCGGCCGGTCTTTCTTGTCGGAGCGCGCGTACGGCAGGTACGGCAAGACGGCGGTGATGCGTCCGGCGGACGCGTGCTTCAGCGCGTCGATGATGATCAAGAGCTCCATGATCATGTCGGACAGCGGCGGCGCCGACGTCTGTATGACGAAGACGTCGGATTGGCGCACGTTCTCTTTGCACTGGAACAGGATGTTCTCGTTGCCGAACCGCACGATCTCCGTTTCGCACAACGCGATGCCGAGGTTCTGCGCGATCTCCGCAGCGAGTGCCGGGTGTGACGAGCCGGCGATGAGTTTGATCGAGTCGTTCATGCGAGTAGATCCCCACGTTCGCGCGCGATGCCGGGCTTGAGTTCGTGCAGTGCGTCGTCCAACGCATCGATCGCATAGTCGATCTCGGCGACGGTCATCGGCGCCGACGTGCAGTACATCAACCGGCTCGCGCTCGCGACGCCGCGCATCAACATCGACAAGTGCAGCAGTTGATTGATGCGGCCGGAACGGCCCAATCCGGCGACTACTTCGCGCGCGTTGTGGAGCGGTGCGTCGGTCAAATGGATGTTTGCGAGCGAACCGAGGCCGATCGCCTGGCCGCGGATGCCGTTCTTGCGGAACGCGTCGTCGAAGCCGCTGCGCAAGCGCTCGCCGAGCCCGTTCACGTGCGCGATCACTTGCGGATTGATCTGCGCCATCGCCGCTGCGCCGGCCGCCATCGAGATCGGATTGCCGCTGAACGTGCTCGCGTGCATCACCGGTTCCGCTTCGTCCGGGTGGAACATCCGCATCAGGTCGGTACGGCCGCCGAACGCGCCGATCGGCAAGCCGCCGCCGATGATCTTGCCCATCGCGGTCAAATCCGGCGTGACGCGGTAGTGCGCCTGTGCACCGCCGTCGGCGACGCGCAGCGTGATCACTTCGTCGAACACCAGCACGATGTCGTGCGCGGTCGTCGCTTCGCGCAGCGCGCGCAGGAACTCGGCGGTCGCCGGAATCATCCCCATGCTGCCGAGCACCGGTTCGACGATCACGGCCGCGAGTTCGTCTGCGTGCTTGCGGATCAGCGCGCGCGCCAGCTCCGGCTCGTTGTACGGACACACGATCACGTCGCCGAGCACGCTGTCCGGAAAGCTCTTGTCGACCGCCAACGATTTCGGCGCGTCGAGCGAACCGCGTTGATCCGGCCGCGGCACGAGGCTCACCTCGGCGAGCTCGTAGCTGCCGTGGTAGCCGCCTTCCATCTTCATCACCTTTTGCTTGCCGGTGAACGCGCGGGCGCAGCGCAGCGTCATCAGCGTCGCTTCGCTGCCGGAGCTGGTGAAGCGCAATTGTTCGACCGACGGCAGGCGCGCGCGAATGATCTCGGCGAGCGCGACTTGGCTGCGCGTCGGCGCCGCATACGCCGAGCCCCGCTGCATTTGTTCGCCGACCGCTGCGACGACCGCCGGATTCGCGTGGCCGAGCAACAGCGACGTGAAGTTGTTCATGAAGTCGACGATCTCGTGACCGTCGGCGTCGATCATCCGGCAACCGGCAGCGCGTTCGACGAAGAGCGGATAGGGCCCGAAATGCGCGCTCATGCGCGTGTCGCCGCCGGGGAAATTGCGGCGCGCCGATTCGATCAGGCGTTCCGACGTCGGCGCCCAGGCGCGGTAGCGGGCGTGGACTTCGTCGCGCAGTTGGCTCATCGGTGCGGCCTCGACGTCAGCGAGGGCGCAAGCTTAAGCGTTCCGCCGCGGAATCCGAAACCGCCACGTGCGATCGGCGCACGGTTCGCCATCGAGCGATGCCGTCAGGCCGATGTCGACGGCGAACGCGGTCGTGTCCGACGTCATCGTGCCGCGCACGGCGATCGTCGTGCGCCAACCCGCGCGCGCGAGTTCGAAGTCGCGCGCGCAACGGATCGTCGGCGTGCCGCCGTCGAACGTCATCAGATCGCTGAAGACCGTCTCCGTTTCCATCCCGTTCGCATGCCGCACGCGGCCGTGTTCGAGCCGTGTCCCGGCGCCGTCGGCGAACGTCGTGATCGCGCCTTTCTTAAGTGTCGTGAACGGCGCCGGCTCGGCGCATTCGGCCGGACCGAATTCCACCGGCACGAACGGACCGCGCCACACCGGCAACGTCAGGCGGCCGCTGCCCGCGACGATCGTCGGCGGCGCGACCGCGGCCGGCCACACCAGCGGCCAATACGACGCAGCGAGCGCGAGTCGCAGACGGTGCCCCGCGCGCACGCGTCGGCCGAGCACGTTCATGTCGACGCGCGCGTGCTGCGTGCCGGCCGCGTCGAGCTCGCGCACGCCCCACGACAGCAGCAGCGACGAACCGTCGGGCGCGACTTCGGTCAGCCGCGCGACGACGTGCGCGCCGGGCGCCGCGTCGCATTCGACGTCGACGTGCGGGCGGCCGAGCAACGTGACGTCGGCCGCGAGCGGCGCCGCATCGAACGTGAGGCTGACGGCGTCGTCGGGGCGCTGATCGGCGGCGAGATCGCTCGGGCCGAACGGACACCACCGTCCCGCCGCCTGGCCGTGGCGCGGATCGTTCGGCAACGCGATCGACTCGCGCGGACCGGGACGCCTGCGCAGCGCCCCGCCGCCGAAATACCACTCGTGCACTTCGAACTCGCGCGGTTCCAGCGCGCTGCCGAGCCAACGCCCGGTCGCGACCTTCGCGCGCGGTTGCGTTTGATCCTCGATGAAGACGCGCAGCTTCGGCGTATCGAGCGCGCCGCGCTCACGGCCGTTCAGCCATTGGTCCCACCAACGCACGGCTTCCTGCAGAAAGCCGATCGCGGGTCCCGGCCGGCCGTTGTACGGAAAGTTGTGCGCCCACGGCCCGATGATGCCGCGGCACGGCGCGTCCAGGCCCTCGAGCAAGCGCATCACCGCGTTCGTGTAGCCGTCGGCCCAACCGCCGACCGCGAGCACCGCGCAGCGAATGGCGCCGTAGTCCTCGCACACCGAGCCGTGCTTCCAGTACGCGTCGCGCTGCGAATGTTCGAGCCAGCGGTCGACGAACGGCGGTGTCGCGTCGAGCCGTTGCTGCCACAGCGCGCGCCACCTGTCGCCGACCGTCGCCGGATCCGGCGGCTTCGCGTTGAAGCCGAGGAACGTCATCGACCAACCGAGCATTTCGCGCGCGAGCACCGCGCCGCCCATGTAGTGCACGTCGTCGGCGTAGCGATCGTCGGTCGAACACAGCGTGATGATGGCCTTCAGCGCCGGCGGCGCGAGCGCGGCGATCTGCAGCGAATTGAAGCCGCCCCACGAGAGCCCGATCATGCCGACGCTGCCGTTGCACCACGGTTGCGCGGCGAGCCACGCGATCACCTCGACGCCGTCGCCGAGTTCTTCCGGGCTGTATTCGTCGAGCAGCACGCCGTCGGAGTCCCCGCTGCCGCGCATGTCGACGCGGATCGACGCGAAGCCGTGCCCGGCGAAATAGCGATGCCGCGTCGGATCGTCGATCGCGGTGCCGTCGCCTTTGCGATACGGCAAATATTCGAGGATCGCCGCCACCGGCGCCGCGGTCTCCGGCAACCACATCCGCGCGGCGAGCCGCGTGCCGTCGCACAATACGATCTCGGTATGGGCAACCTCGCGCACCGCGAACGGAAACTCGCGCACGATCGTCGCCATCAACGCGCGCCGATCGGCGTCATTGCGACGTGCGGCGCGATCGGCGCCATCACCGCGTACCGACCAACTTCACGACGACCGTCACCTTCGTGCCGATCGCCTTCGGGTCGGCCCATTCGCCGGTGCCGAGGCCGAACGCGAGCCGATCGAGCTCGGCCGTGCCGTTCAGTTCGACGCGATTGCCCGTTTGCGCCACGGTGAAGACGAATTTCACCGGCACCGACGTGGTGCGAATCGTCAGGTCGCCGCGCGCCTCGAAGCCGTCGTTGGTCTTCGCGAACTCCTTCGCGACGAAGCGCGCGTTCGGGAACTTCGGCGACTCGAACCAACCGTCGCCGCGCAGGACGCTATCGCGATCGCTGTTCGCGGTCGCGACCGACGCCGTGTCGATCGAGACCTCGGCGCGCGAGTCGCCGAGCGCAGACGGATCGAAACGCACGTCGGCGTCGAACTTGCCGAACGAACCGTCGAATCGCGCCTCGGCCTGCTCGGCGGTGAAACCGAGCTTGCTCGCGCCGTAGTCGATCGTCCAACGAGCCGGCTCCGCCGCGAACGCCGCTGCCGAAAACGCCAGCCATAGGATCGCACTCGCCGCCAGGTTCGCGCGTACGTCTCGTTCCAACCGCGTCTCCATTCGTTTCACCATTCCGCGCAGATTCGTACTTTGTGCCGAGTCGTGCCCCAATGGTTCATCGCGTTCGCCACGGCAGCATCTTGCGCAGCACGTCGTCGCGGTCGATGAACTGGTGCTTCAACGCGGCGGCGACGTGCAACGCCGCCAACGCGACCAACGCGTTGAACAGCAGCTCGTGCCGCTCCTTCATCACGTGCACCAACGATTCGTCCGGCGCCACGACGTTCGGAATCGTGAACAAACCGAAGTACGACACCGGGAAGTTCGCCGCGGCAGACATCACGAGACCCGAAATCGGCAGCAGGAACAGCAATGCGTAGAACGCGAAATGCGTCAGCTTCGCGCCGCGCACCTGCCAGCGCGGCATCGTCGCAGGCAATGGCGGCGGCGGCGACGCGAAGCGCCAGACCAAGCGCACGACCGCGAGCGCGAAGATCGTCAGGCCGATCGATTTGTGCCGCGCGAGCAGCGCGAGTTCCTGCAGCGCCGCGGCCGGATGCGTCGCCTTCGCGTGATGCGCCGCCTCGGCGAGTTCGGCGAGCACCCACTGCACGACGATCAACGCCGCGATCACCCAATGCAATGCTTGCGTCACCGCGCCGTAGCCGGCGCCGGAATTCCTCAACCGCATTCGAACCTCGCGTGACCCGACCGAGCGGGCCGCTCGACGGGGTCGCTATGATACGCAGATTCGACCGTCGATTCGGTGCACACGCCGAACGCGTCGCCACCGATTGGGTCATCCACCGTGTTGCACGACCCGGCCTTCTACGTGACCGCGATCATCGCCGTGATGATCGTCGGTATCGCGAAAGGCGGACTCGGCAGCGGCGTCGGCATCGTCGGCGTACCGCTGATGGCGCTAACGATCGCACCGGCGCGCGCGGCCGCGATCATGCTGCCGATTCTGCTGACGATGGATCTCTTCGCGATGCGCGCGTGGTGGGGCCGATGGGACCGCGAAAATCTGCGCACCATGATTCCGGGCGGCGTGCTCGGCACGCTGATCGGTTGGGCGACATTTCGGATGCTCTCCGCCGACGCGTTGCGTCTCCTGGTCGGCGCGCTCGCATTCGGGCTGTCGCTCGCATGGTTCCTGCGCCGCACCGAGCCCGCGCGGAAGCCGCCGTCACTGGCGCGCGGCACGTTCTGGAGCACGCTCGCCGGCTTCACCAGTTTCAGCATCCATGCCGGCGGTCCGCCGACGCAGGTGTACCTGTTGTCGCAGCAACTCGACAAAGGGCGCTTCCAGGGCACCACCGTCGCGTTCTTCTTCATGCTGAATTGGTTGAAGGCGCCGATGTTCGCGTGGCTCGGCCAACTCGACTTCGACAATCTCGCGACGTCGCTCGTGCTACTGCCGCTCGCACCGCTCGGCATCTGGATCGGCCGCACGCTGCACGATCGCGTCGACGAGCGGTTGTTCTATCGCATCATCTACGCGTCGTTGCTGCTGATCGGCGCGAAGCTGATCTACGACGCGGTGTAGCGTCCCGGCGCGCCGAGCACGAATTCCTCGAGCACCGAATAGCGGACACCGGTCGCTGCTTGCGAGCTCTCGAACAACGCGATCCGGTTGAAGTGCAACGCGCCGACCGGCGCGCCAGGCCGCGTCGTCATGCGCGCCCCGCGGCGGCAGCGCACGATCGTCAGATGCGCCTTGAACGGTTTGTCGGGGCGGCCGAACTCCGGCTCGAACGCAGCGTTCGCGCGCGCCGCCAGCTGCTCGAGCGCGCCGTGCGGTTCGCGCTGCGAGTCGGGACTCGATTCGCGCGACGGAGCGAGCACCGCACCGGTCGGCGGCGCGCTCGCAGTCGCGGCCGACTCGAGCGCCAGCGCGATCACCGTCGGTCGCCGCGCGTTCGGCAGCGCCAGGAACGCGTCGATGCGGCAATCGATCGGCGCACTCGCCGCTGCGACGGGCGCGATCGCACGCGCCGCACGCTCGATGCGATCGCGCGGCAGATCGCCGAAGAAACGCAGCGTGACGTGATAGTTGCCGGGATCGATCCAACGAAACGCGGGTTCGGCGAACTCCGTGCGCGCCGGCCGCAGCGCTTCGAACAACGCGTTCGCAGCGGCCGCTTCGACCTTGCACGCGAGAAACGTCCGCAGCGGTTCGCGCGCCGTCAGAACGGCATGACCTGCTTCGAATACGCGACGGCGAAGATGTAGCCGACCGAGGCGACCGCCGCGACGAAGCCGACGATCTTGAGCGAGCGCGTCTTCGCGCGCATCGCCATCACGCCGAAGCCGACGTACGCGACGAGCGCGACGATCTTCGCCATCAGCCAACCGTTCGCCAGCGGCGAGATCGACAACGTCACCGCCAGCGCAATACCGAACAGCAGCAAGAACGTATCGATCACGTGCGGCGCGATCTTGATCCACTTCGCGTTGCGCAGCGGCGACTCGGCGATCGAGAGCAGCCCGCGAACGACGAAGCTCGCGACGGTGAGGTAGGCGAATGCGACGTGCAGTTCCTTCAGCAACGCGGGTCTCCGACGATCGATGTGCGCGGCATTGTGCCTGCCCATACCGCGGCGCGCCACGCGGCCGCGTTGGTTCTCGCCTCTCGATCGCGACTCAGCACCGTTGTCGCGGCCGCGCCGATCCGGCGGCGCGCGACCTCGCGCGCTATACTCGCGCCCCACCGTTGGACGAGTCTCACGCATGCCGAAGGGCGGGCCGACCTCTCACATCTATTTCTCGCAGCGCCTGCGCCTGCATTACGTCGCCTGGGGCGATCGCGACGCACCGCCGCTCTTGCTCGTGCACGGCGGCCGCGACCATTGCCGCAATTGGGATTGGGTCGCCGACGACCTCGGGCGCGACTACCACATCATCGCGCCGGATTTGCGCGGCCACGGCGACTCCGAGTGGTTGAAGGGCGGCAGCTACACGCAGCTCGACTACGTCTACGACATCGCGCAGCTGCTCAATCAAACGAAGATGACGCCGGTGACGATCATCGGCCATTCGCTCGGCGGTTCGATCTCCCTGACGTACACCGGCCTGTATCCGGAGACCGTGACGAAGCTCGTCGCGATCGAAGGCATGGGGCCGCCGCCGCAGATGCAGAAGATGATGGCGGAACAGCCGACGCACCAGCGCCTGCACGAATGGGTGAACGGGCTGCGCAAGATCGCCGGCCGCATTCCGCGCCGTTACGCATCGATCGAAGAAGCCTTCAAGCGCATGCAGGAAGAAAATCCGCACCTGTCCGCCGAGCAAGCGCGGCATCTGACGATCCACGGCAGCAACCAGAACGAAGACGGCACGTACAGCTGGAAGTTCGACAACTACGTGCGCTCGTTCTTCCCGGTCGGCCTCGCGCCGCAGCAGCAGAACGAACTGCACGCGCGCATCAGCTGCCCGACGCTGCTGATCCGCGGCACCGAATCGTGGGCGTCCGACCCGGAAAAAGACGGG
>DASRZO010000017.1:0-3677 GCA_035686405.1 Pseudomonadales bacterium
TATGATGCTTACGCAACCGGAATGAATGAGTTCGATGATCGAGAACCTCGAAACACTCGTCACGCTGTCGAAGACCGGCACGATGATGGAGACGAGCACGGTGCTGAAGATCTCGCAGTCGGCGGTCAGCAAACGCATCGCAGCGCTCGAGCGCTACTACGAGCGGCCGTTGATCGAACGCCACGGTCGGCGGGTCGCGCTGACGCATCACGGCACGCGGTTGGTGGAAAAGGTGACGCCGCTGATTTCGGAACTGCGCAGTGTCTTCCTCGAAGACAACGCGCTGCAGAAAGGGAAACTCATCATCGGCGTGTCCGAAGCGATTCTCGCGAGTTGGGGTCCGCGCGCATTCGCGTCGGTGCAACTGGAGTTGCCCGAGGTCGAGTTCGCATTTCACGCACAGCGCTCGCCGGTCGTGCTCGATCGAATTCGTTCCGGCGAATACATGGTCGGCATCTGCACCGGGTCGCCGGATTCGGAGAGCGATTTGCAGAGCGAAGTCATTCGACTCGAGCCGATGGTGATCCTACCGTCGGCGTTGCAGCCGCTCGACTATCGCATCGGCGACGAACTCTCGGTGATCACCATCGAGTCGCGTTCGGGGGCGTGGCGCTCGATCGAGGACGACATGCGTCGTTTGAAGCTGCATCGCTCGACGTCGCTCGAGTCGTTCTTCACCGTTGCCCAGATGGCGCTCGCCGGATTCGGCCACGGGTTGGTCCCGTGGGGCGTCGCGCGTACCCTCGGCGTGCCGGACGACCGAGTGATTCCGTTGGGGGAAAGCGGCCTCAATCGGCCGGTGCGATTCGTCGCCCGCAAATCGATGTTCTCGCGGCCGCTCGTGCAGAGCTTCTATCAACTGATGCTGCGGTTCGCCAAGGCCCCGTGACGCTGCGCCGAGCGCGCAGTCGATTGCGCGGCGAACTGCGTTGAAGCAGCGCCGCGGCTACGGTTGCAGCGCGGCTTGCGTCAATCGCGCCGGCGCGGGTAGTGTCCGGCCTTCATCGCTGGGAGGTACTGATGAACGACATCATCCTGCATCACTATGCGGGCTCGCTGTTCTCGGAAAAGATCCGGTTGTTGCTCGGCTACTACAAGCTCGCGTGGAAGTCGGTCGTGACCGCGCCGATCATGCCGCGGCCGCTGCTGATGCCGCTGACGGGCGGATACCGCCGCACGCCGAATATGCAGCAGGGCGCCGACGTGTGGTGCGACACGAAGATCATCGCCGAGCGCGTTTCGGAGATCGCCGGCGATGCGTCGCTGCACGCGGGCTTCACCAACTTGCGCGTGGCCGAGTGGGCCGACAGCCATCTGTTCCGCATCGTCGTCGCGGTGACGTTCCAACCTCGTGCGGTCGCGGCGACGATGTCGACGCTGTCGTCGACGCAGGTCGAAGCGTTCATGAAGGATCGCGCCGAACTGTCGAAGGGCGCGCCGATCGTGTCGGTCGCTCCGGAGGCGGCGGAAGCGCACTTGGCGATGTATTTGCTCGAGCTCGACGCGTCGTTGCGGTCGTCGCAGTTCTTGTTCGGCGCGAAGCCGGTGCTCGCGGACTTTTCCGTCTATCACTGCCTGTGGTTGGTCGCCAACAATCCGATGATGGCGACGCTGCTCGAGCCGTATCCGAACGTGACCGCGTGGCGGGCCCGGATGGCGGGGTTCGGCCACGGCAAGGTGACCGAGATCAGCGCCGAGGAGGCGTTCGAGATCGCGAAACGATCGAAGCCCGCACCGATTCCGGAATCGCCGTCGCTGTTGCCGGCCGGTTTTGCGTTGGGGCAACAGGCTGCCGTCGTACCTACCGACTACGGTCTGTTTCCGGTCGCCGGCGAACTGGTGATCTGCACGGCGCGCGAATATGCGGTGCGACGGCAGGATCCGCTCGCGGGTGAGATCGTCACGCACTTCCCGCGTCAGGGCTTCGTGCTGACTCGATGACCGGCGTCGTCGCGGAGCCCGACGTTCGGGTGCCGCTGATGGTCGGCGCGATCGGCCATCGCGATCTGGTGGCGTCGGAGCTCGACGCGCTCAAAGCGCGCGTGCGGGAGTTCCTCGAAGAGCTCCGGCGCAAGTACCCGGATTTGCGGGTGACGGTGTTGACGTCGCTCGCCGACGGCGCCGACCGTTTGGTCGGCGACGTAGCGCAGTCGTTGGGCGTACCGATCGTGTACGTGTTGCCGATGCCGACGGAGTTGTACGAACGCGATTTCGGCGAATCGTCGAAAGCCGAGTACCGCGAGATTCTGGGCAGCAGCAACGTGCTGACGTTGCCGTTGGTCGGCGGCAACACCGCCGACGACGTGACGCACCCGGGGCCGGCGCGCGATCTGCAATACGCGCAGCTCGGCGCGTTCATCGCGGCGCACTGCCACGTGCTGCTGGCGTTGTGGGACGGTCGCGAGAACGGCGGTTCGGGCGGAACCGCGCAGATCATTCGCTTTCACCAAGACGACTTCATGCCGGGGCTCACGGACGGCGAACCGCGCTCGCGCCTCGACGACACCGACGACGAAAGCGATCTGGTGTTTCACGTCGTGTGTTCGCGCGACCGCCCCGACGGCGCGCCCGCCGCATCGTTGCGGCCCGGGGAGGCGTGGTGGCTTTCGCGCGACGACCGCGAACCGCGCACGCGCGCGATGCCGGACCGTTACGAGATCGTCTTGCGGCGCATGGTCGAATTCAGCCGCGACGTCGTCGCGCATCGTGAATCGATCGCCCAGGCTCACAACATCTTGCTGCCGACCGACGGCGGCATCGAGATCGGCGACGGCGACCGCGCCATAGCGACGTTGTTTGGAACGGCCGATTGGCTGGCGCGGCACTATCAACGTCTAACGCTGATCGCTTTGCGTGTGGTTTATGGATTTGCCGCGCTCGCGGGTGTCTGCTTCATCGCGTACGGCGATCTACCGAACCTGCCTGACCAGGATTTGATGATCTATCCCTATCTAGTGTTCGTCGCAGCGATGCTCGGTGCATACCAATATGCGCGGCGAGGCGCCTGGCAGCGTAAGTATCTGGACTATCGAGTGCTCGCTGAAGCTCTACGTGTGCAGTTCTATTGGGCGGTAGCAGGTGTCGAGCGGCCGGCACCGAGCCGATTCGGTCACGACCTCTTTCTGAAACGGCAAGACCTCGAACTCGGCTGGATTCGCAACATGTTGCGTGTCGCCGGTCGCCGTGATGACGCCGGCGGGCACGCCGTGCCGGAAGCGGGCATCGACTTCGCGGTGCGCGATTGGATCGGTGATGAGGAGTCGGGGCAGCACAGCTACTACCGGCGCCGTGCGTTGAGGTTGCTGAGCGTACATCGAATCACCGAACTGTTGGACCGCACGTCCTTCGCCGCCGGTCTCATCATCGCAGCGTGGCTTGCGGCCGCGCACTACTGGTTCGCCACGGAGCCCACCGACATCTGGGTCGCCCTGATGGGGTTCCTTCCACTGGCGGCGGCCCTTCGCCAGGCCTATGCCAACCGTACCGCCGAGCAGGAATTGATCACCCAATACCAGTTCATGGATCGCATCATGGCGAACGCGCGTCGACAGTTGCAGCATACGGTGCGACCGAGCGAGCGGCGCAAGATCCTGCACGAGCTCGGGATCGCGGCGTTGATAGAGCACGGCCAATGGCTGCTGCGATTGCGCGAACGGCCGATCGCAGCGCCGAGCTAA
>DASRZO010000018.1:0-2332 GCA_035686405.1 Pseudomonadales bacterium
GTGCATGTACCGCGCGGAGATGGCGACGCCGGACAATCGCCGCACGATCGAATTGTTGGCGGCGCTGTCGCGAACGAGCCACTTCTCCGTGGGTTGTTACTGCGAAGACGAGACGCGCTGCCATCGTTCGATCTTGCGCGCACTGCTCGCCGACGCCGGGGCCGTGTTCGCATGAGCATCCGTTTCGTGGTGCTGTTCGGACCGCCGGCCGTCGGCAAGATGACCGTCGGCCGCGAGATCGAACGCGCGACGCGCTTTCGCTTGTTTCACAACCACATGGCGATCGAGCCGGTGTTGCCGTTCTTCGCGTTCGGCACGCCGGAGTTCGTTGGGCTCGTCGATGGTTTCCGCACGCGGTTGATCGAAGCGGTGGCCGCGAGCGATTTGCCGGGCATGACGTTCACGTTCGTGTGGGACTTCGACAATCCGAACGACGCGAACTTCCTCGAACGATTGTGCCGGCCGTTCATTGCGCGAGGAGACGGCGTCGCGTTCGTCGAATTGGTCGCGCCGCTCGACGTGCGGTTAGTGCGCAATCGCGGCGCGGATCGGCTGGCCGAGAAGGCCTCGAAACGCAATGTCGCGTGGTCCGAAGCTAACGTGCGGGACCACGAACGCTATCGGCTCGACAGCGGCGGCACGATTCCATTGCCGCATCGATATGTGCGCATCGACAACGCACAGCTGTCGGCGCGAGAGGCGGCGGATCGGACCATCGACGCGCTGGGCCTCGTCCGGACGAACGCCGACGGCGCGGTGTAAGCTGCCGCGTGAAGGGAGTCCGCGTTGTCTGCAATCGCGATGGTGACCGCGCGCCGCGATGCGTCAATCGCCCGAAGCGGGAGGCAGCATCATGAACATCGAATTTCGGCGTACCGCCGAGCGGCGCTACGCGGTGATCGTGCATCGCGACGGCGAGACGGTCGCGATGGGTCAGGCACCGGGTTACGACCCCGTGATGCCGCACGACCTGGCGCACCTGATCGTCGAGATCGAGCTGAAACTCGCCGGCGGCATCTTCGGCCAATTGGCGGCCGGCGGACACGCCGCGACGTTCCACGCTGCGCGCTCGCACGATCGTCGCGCCGATGCTCGCGACAAGCGCCGGCGCGAAAGGCGCGGCGATGCATTGCTGCAACGAGGGCGCGACGACGGCGCTTTGTCGGAGCGCGCGTCGTACATCTGCACGCAAGCTTGGTTGGCGCGGTCGAAAGACCCGGCGCTGCGAGCGCGCGCACGCGCGATGGCGGAGGAAGCGGCGCACGTACGCGGCGTGCAAACGCCCGAGGAGAGGCGCGCACTGACGCCGGCCGTCATCGATCGCGCGTGTGCCCGCTTCGAGGCGCTGAGCGCGCAATGGCGTGCGCTCGCCATCGGTGAGTCGATGACGGTCGAGTGGCCGCACGACGCCGGCGATCAACGCCGCGCGCAACGCTGACGCAACGCATCGCAGGTGATTGCATGACTGATACGAGCACGGGTTTCGCGCCGAGCAACGGTACGCGCATCTATTTCGAGACGGCCGGTGCGCCGGGTGCGGCGCCATTCGTGATGATCCACGCCGGCGTCGCCGACAGCCGCCAGTGGAACAACGAGTTCGCGTACTACGCGAAACGCCATCGCGTCGTGCGCTACGACCTGCGCGGATACGGCCGCAGCGAACCCGTCGCCGGCGAGTTCACGCACATCGCCGATCTGGAAGCGGTGCTCGCGCAGGCGGAGGTCGAGCCGCCGATGATCCTGATGGGTTGCTCGATGGGCGGCGGTCTAGCGATGGACTACGCCTTAGCGCATCCGTCAGACGTCGCGGCGTTGATCATGGTCGGCTCGGGTCCTTCCGGGCTCGCGCTCGACGTGCCGATGGATCCTCGCTTCGCCGACGTGCAACGCGCGATCGAAGCGCGCGACGCAGAACGTTTGATCGAGCTCGAAGTGCAGATCTGGTTCGACGGCGTCGGCCGCACGTCCGATCAAGTCGATTCCGCGATGCGCGCGCTCGCATACGACATGAATCGCATCGCGATCGGGCACGCGACAAAAGAGCTCGGCACGCGCAAGCCGGACAGCGCGAAGCCGGCCGGCGAACGTCTCGGCGAATTGACGCTGCCGGTTGCGGTGATCGTCGGCGAACACGACCTCGGGTATCTGCACGCAGCCGCCGCGTACATGGCAGAACGCTTGCCGAACGTCGAGAAAACGGTGATGAAACGCGCAGCGCACTTGCCGAACATGGACGACCCGGCCGAGTTCGCTCGCATCGTCGACGCATTCCTCGCGCGGCACGTGCGCCGCTCTGCCTGATGATGAAAGACGGGCTGATGACGAGACGCGG
>DASRZO010000019.1:0-4797 GCA_035686405.1 Pseudomonadales bacterium
GTCGGCATCGGCATCGGCGAGAACTTCCTGGCGTCGGACGTGCTCGCACTGCGCCCGGTCACGGACCGCTTCGTCTTCCTCGAAGAGGGCGATCTGGTCGAGATCACGACGAAGGGCTTCACGGTGTGGAGCGTCGAAAACGAAAGCGTCGTGCGCACGACCGTGCGCGTGAAACTCGACAGTGACGATGTCGACAAGGGCAACTACCGACATCACATGCTGAAGGAGATCCACGAACAGCCGAAGGTCATTCGCGACACGCTCGAGGGCCGGCTGACCAAAACCCGCGTGCTCGAGCCCGCATTCGGGGCCAAAGCCGCGGGGATCTTCGATCGCATCAAATCGGTCACGATCGTCGCCTGCGGCTCGAGCTTCTATACCGGATCGATCGCGAAATACTGGATCGAAGGTCTGTCGGGCTTACCGTGCCACGTGGAGATCGCGAGCGAGTATCGCTACCGGCGCGTCGCGGTCCCGCCGGACGGTCTCTTCGTGACGATCTCGCAATCCGGCGAAACGGCCGACACGCTCGCGGCGCTGCGTATGGCGAAGACCGCGGGGTACGCGGCGACATTGACGTTGTGCAATGTCGCGACCAGTTCGATCGTGCGCGAATCAGACCTCGCGCTGACATTGGAGGCCGGGCCCGAGATCGGCGTCGCGTCGACGAAAGCGTTCATCGCGCAACTGGTCGATCTCATGTTGCTTGCGATTCTGCTCGGTCGACGCCATGGACTGGACGCGGCGCGGGAGGCGGAGTTGGTCGGCGCGCTCCACGGTCTGTCCGGCGTCGTCGACGAGACGCTGAAGCTCGATGCCACGACCGCGAAGCTCGCCGAACAATTCATGGATCGCCGTCACGCCCTGTTCCTCGGACGCGGTTCGCTGTATCCGGTCGCGCTCGAGGGCGCATTGAAGTTGAAAGAGATCTCGTACATTCACGCGGAGGGCTACCCCGCGGGCGAGTTGAAGCATGGTCCGCTGGCGCTGGTCGACGAAGACATGCCGGTAGTGGCCGTTGCGCCGAACGACGATCTTCTCAGCAAGCTGCAGTCGAACTTGCAGGTCGTGCGCGCGCGCGGCGGCAAACTCTACGTGTTCGCCGATCGCCAAGCGGGCTTCACGGACGAACCCGGCGTCACGGTGATCCGGGTTCCGTCCGTGCACGAAATGTTGGCCCCGATCGTCTACACGGTGCCGCTGCAACTGCTCGCTTATCACGCGGCGGTGCTCAAGGGCACCGACGTCGATCAGCCGCGCAACCTCGCGAAGTCGGTGACCGTCGAGTAGGGCGAAAAGTCATTCGGCGGACGCGCAATGTTCGCGAATTTCTCGACCATGGAACTCGCGCGGCGCCCGCGCGAGTGATGTATAAAGCCACCCCGCGCCCGAACGACTCGGGCGCGCTACAGGTTGGCAGCGGTTGGACGTCTCTCACATCCTCGATGGACTCAATGATCGGCAGCGCGAAGCGGTCACGGCGCCGCTCGGCAATTTGTTGATCGTCGCCGGCGCCGGGAGCGGCAAGACCCGCGTACTCGTGCATCGCATCGCCTGGCTGATCGAAGCCGAAGGCGTATCGCCGAACGGCGTGCTCGCGGTGACGTTCACGAACAAGGCCGCAGCCGAGATGCGCAGCCGCACTGAAGCGCTGTTGCGAATCTCGGGGCGGGCGTTGTGGGTCGGGACGTTCCACGGTATCGCGCATCGTTTGCTGCGCATGCATTGGCGCGAAGCGAAGCTGCCTGAGAATTTCCAGATTCTCGATTCGGACGATCAGGTCCGCCTGATCAAGCGCGTGATGCGCGCGCTCGACATCGATGAGACGCGGTGGCCGCCGCGACAAGCGCAATGGTTCATCAACGCGCAGAAGGACGAAGGGAAACGCGCGAAAGAGATCGTGACCGGCGACGACATCTTCCTCGTCACGCATCGACGGATATACGAAGCGTACGAAGACCTCTGCTTCGAAGGCGGGCTCGTCGACTTCGCCGAGTTGTTGTTGCGCAGCCATCAACTCTGGCTCGAGTCGCCGGAACTGCTCGGTCACTACCGCAACCGATTCCAACATCTGTTGGTCGACGAATTCCAAGACACGAACACGATTCAATACGCGTGGCTGCGCGTACTGGCCGGTTCGACCGGGCGCGTCATGGCGGTCGGCGACGACGACCAGTCGATCTACGGCTGGCGCGGTGCGCGCATCGAGAACATCCACCGTTTCCGCCAGGATTTCCGCGACGTATCGGTCATTCGGCTCGAGCAGAACTATCGCTCGACCGCCACCATCTTGAATGCAGCAAACGCGCTGATCGACCACAACACCGATCGGCTCGGCAAGAAGCTGTGGACCGACGGTGTCGAGGGGGAACCGATCGCGCTGTACTCGGCGTACAACGAACTCGATGAGGCGCGCTTCATCGCTGATCGCATCGAACATTGGGTTGCGCAAGGCGGCAATCCAATCGACGTCGCCATCCTGTATCGTTCGAACGCCCAGAGCCGGGTGCTGGAAGAGGCGTTGTTGCGCGCGCAGATCTCGTACCGCATCTACGGCGGGCTGCGGTTCTTCGAACGGCTCGAGATCAAGAACGCACTCGCGTATATGCGAATGACGGCGCAGCCGCAATCGGACACCGCGTTCGAACGCGTCGTGAATACGCCGACGCGCGGCATCGGCGACAAGACGCTGGAGGCGATTCGAGCACGAGCGCGGGACGCCGGCATATCGATGTGGCAAGCGGCGAAGGAAGGTGTGGCGGACGGATCATTCGGTCGTTCGGCGAACGCGATCCTGTCGTTCATCACGTTGATCGAGCAGCTCGCGAAGGCGGTTGAAAATCTGCCGCTGCACGAACTCGCTGAGCACTGCATCCATGCGAGCGGCTTGTTCGACTTTCACACGCGGGAGAAGGGCGAGCGTGGCCTTGCGCGAAAAGAGAACCTCGAAGAACTGATCACCGCGTGTCGCCAATTCAGCGGCGAAGTCGTGCTGCCGCTCGACGACGCGGGAACCGTACGCGACGGTCCCGTGTCGCTGCTCGACGAGTTTCTCGACCATGCGGCGCTCGAAGCCGGCGAGCAAGGCCCCGACGACGACGGCAACAGCGTGCAATTGATGACGTTGCACTCGGCGAAGGGGCTCGAGTTTCCCATTGTGTTCATGTCCGGCATGGAGGAAGGACTGTTTCCGAGCAAGATGTCCGGCGACGAACCGGGTCGCATGGAAGAAGAGCGGCGCCTTTGCTACGTCGGGATCACGCGGGCGATGCAGAAGCTGACGTTCACGTTCGCGGAGACGCGGCGTCTGCACGGCACCGATTCGTACAACCGACCGTCGCGCTTCATCAGCGAAGTACCGCGCGAGTTGGTACAAGAAGTGCGGATGCGCGGCGCCGTCGTTCGCCCGTACGACGTGCGCGGCGAGGTCCGGCACGCAGCAAACGCCGCGTCCGCGGTCACGCGCATTCCGGCCGACGACGGCGCGCTGCGCATCGGTCAGCGCGTGTTGCACGGGAAGTTCGGCGAAGGCGTCGTATTGCAAGCCGAAGGACACGGGGAACGCGCGCGGGTACAAGTGAATTTCGGGCGGGACGGCGCGAAGTGGTTGATGTTGGGCTTTGCGAAGTTGCAACCGCTCGATTGAGCACGCCAACGAATTGACCGAGGTGCGGGGATGGAACTGAAAGCAACTCGCTACGCCGTCGAGGAGCGCATCGCGACGATCACGCTGCATCGGCCCGAGCGCATGAACGCGTGGACCGGACGGATGCACGCCGAGTATCGGCATTGTCTGGAACTTGCGGATCGCGACGCGGACGTCGGCGTCATCGTCGTGACCGGAGCAGGTCGCGGCTTTTGCGTCGGCGGCGATTCGGAAGCGCTGCAAGGTCACGTCACCAAAGGCGGCTACGACCCAGGCACGCCGGCGCGTCTCGCGCAGCCCGGCTTCGGCACGTCGGCGGAATTCGATGCGAGCTTCGCGTACCACTTCGGGTTGTCGAAACCGGTCATCGCGGCCATCAACGGGCCTGCCGCGGGTGTCGGGCTCGCGCTCGCCTGCTTTGCCGACATTCGCTTGGCCGCTGCCGGCATCAAGATGACGACTGCGCACGGCAAGTTGAATCTGCCGGCCGAGTACGGCCTGTCGTGGCTCTTGCCGCGAATGATCGGGCTGACGCGCGCGAACGAATTGCTGCTGACGAGCCGACCGTTTCTCGCGGAAGAGGCGCTCGCCTTCGGGCTCGTCAATGCGGTGCATCCCGTGGCGGATTTGTTGCCGCAGACGTACGCATTCGCCGCGAACCTGATCGCGACGGTTTCGCCGAATTCCCTACGGCAGACGCGCTGGCAGATCTATCGCGATCTGCATCGAGACGTCGGTGCGTCGGTGCGCGACTCGGAAGCGTTGCTCACGACGATGACGCAGGAGCGCGACTACGCCGAAGGCGTCGCGGCGTTCGTCGAGAAGCGCAAACCCTCGTGGGGACGCTCGGACGGCGCCAACGACTGACTCGAGGTGCGGCTGAGGTGGCTTGCAGCGGTATTACGCCTGTAGCGCCGAATCGTCGGCTGCGCGCCGACGTCGCGCTCGTTCAACCGCTTCCTGTTTAGGCGTTCACGACGATACGTCGTTCAAGCCGGTCTGAAACTGTCGACGCTCGCACGCCCCCATTGCGCCTGCCACTCGGCGTCGGCCCCGCCATGGAGCAACTGCTGCGGCGACAGCCAGTCGTACGCTCGATCGAGCGTCGCGACCGCGCGCGACGACGTACGGCGATTGATGTGCTGCGGGCG
>DASRZO010000020.1:0-6148 GCA_035686405.1 Pseudomonadales bacterium
GAGGCCGATGACGCGGGAGAGCTTTTTGACGAACCTCACGTCGACCATCATCCACGTCGGCTTGTCCGGCTTGCTCTTCGGATCGTAGTGCGGGTCCTTCGGATCGAACGCGGTGTGATCGGGATATGCCTCTTTGACGACCTGCGCGATGCCGACGACGCCGGGCTCGGGGCAACTCGAGTGATAGAAGAGGATCTGGTCGCCCTTTTTCATGCTCTGCATGAAGTTGCGCGCTTGGTAGTTGCGCACGCCGTCCCAGAACGCGGTCTGCTTCGGTTTCGCTTTCAGATCGTCGATGCCGAACACGGACGGTTCGGACTTCATCAGCCAGTACGCCATCGCGCGCCTGTCGGTCGAATGCGGATGGCGGATGTTAGTCGCAGTGCGAGCCATGTTCGAGATTCGCGCGCCGCGCGGACGAACCGCGGCGGGCGTCGGCTGCGCACGCCGATGCGATCGTCGGCGTCGGGGAGGCTCGGCGGCCCCGAGTGTGCGGCCGGGTCAGCGTTTGCGCGGGAACCACTGCGGTGCGAGATCGCTCGCGGCGTCGAGCGTCGCGTCGACGATGTCGCGGTCGATCTTCGGCAGCTTCATGGCGTCGAGATCGCGCGTCATCTGAAAGAGCGCGCGCACGAAATACGCCTGCACGCTCGGCGACGTCGCGAATTCCGGCGTCACCGCGCCGTGCATCAACGCCATCGCTGCGAGCGTGAACGGCTGCGGCGACGTGCCGTGACGGCGCGTGAAGACGGCGCCGGCGGAACGCGAGGTCGCGACGACGAGATCGGTTGCGAGAGAACGCGGAAGTTCGATGTTGCCGAAGGATTCGCGCGTTTGGCGATCGAATTGCGCTTGGATGATCGCCGCGGCTTTCGCCTTGTTCATGGAGTTCCGGTGGGCGTGGTTCGACGCAGTGGAACGCGGGCGCGAATTCTAGAGATCGGCCGCCGTGGCACCGGTCGGGCCCGGCCAATTGCTCGTCGGCGTCGGCCAATCCGGTCACGGGCGGTTACACTCGCGCCATGACCGACCATTTGACCTCTCTGGCCGCGGGTTACGAGGCCGCGACGCGAGTTCTGAAGCGCTATCAGATCGAATCGTCGCAGGTCTACGAAGCGGCCGGCGTCGATCCGCATCTGTTCGACGACCCGGACAGCCGCTTGCGCCTCGGCGCGATCAAGGTGATGTGGGACCAATGCGAGCGGCTGACGGGCAACCCGTGCTTCGCGTTCGAAGTGGGCATGGCGATGCTGCCGGGCAATCTTCACGCGCTCGGCTTCGCGTGGCTCGCGAGCCGCAATTTGCGCGAAGCGCTCGAGCGCTTGGCGCGTTACCAACGGTTGTTGTCGACCGCGCTCATGGTGCAGGTCGAAGAGGCCGGCGACGAGCTGCTTCTCGTGATCAGCGCCGCGCCCGGGTGGCCGCAGCAAGCGCTCGACGTCACGACGACCGCGGTGGTCGCGTTGTGTCGCGACATCACGTACGAGGAATTCAAGCCGCTGCGCGTCGAGATGACGCGTGCCGAGCCGAAATGCGCGAAGCAACTGGCGCGTTACTTCGGCAGTCCGGTGCGCTATCGCGCCGAACGCACCGTGCTCGTGTTCCGGCGCGAGCAGACCGAGAAATTCCTGCCGCGGCAGAACCCGGCGGTCGCGCGCGTGAGCGACGACGTGGCGCTGAAGTACATCGCGCAGATGGACCGCGAGGACGTGTTGTCGCGCGCGAAAGTGTCGCTGATCGACATGCTGTCGAACGGCGAGCCGACCCGCACCGCGCTCGCGAATCGCCTGCACATGAGCGAACGGACGCTCGCGCGGCGCTTGAACGATCGTGCGGTGTCGTTTCGCGCGCTGCTCGACACCGTGCGCAAGGAGCTCGCGCTCGGCTATATCGACCAAGCGCGTTACGCGGTCACGGACATCGCGTACCTGCTCGGTTTTTCGGACCAGTCGAACTTCGCACGGTCGTTCCGGCGCTGGACCGGGTCGACGCCGTCGAAGTACCGGACGAGCAAGAAGAAAGGTATGAGGACTGACAACGAGCCGCGAGACGATTAGCATTCGGCGTCGATGGATTCAGGAGGTGAGATGCCATGTCGTTAGAGAATACGCAAGGTAGTGCCGTTTCCAGCTACGCAAACCTAGGGTTCGATCCAGACGCGCTCCGCGACCGATATCGCGCGGAGCGGGACAAGCGCGTCCGCGCCGACGGCAACGACCAGTACCGCGAGGTGACGGGTGAGTTCGCCCGTTATCTCGACGATCCGTACGTCGAACCGGGCTTCCAGCGCGCGCCGCTGACCGATGAGGTCGAAGTGATCGTGATCGGCGGCGGCTTCGGCGGCTTGCTCGCCGGCGCACGGTTGCGCGAAGCGGGCGTGCGGGACATCCGCATCATCGAGAAGGGCGGCGACTTCGGCGGCACGTGGTATTGGAACCGCTACCCGGGCGCGCAGTGCGACATCGAGTCGTACATCT
Organism: Pseudomonadales bacterium; assembly: GCA_035686405.1. Lineage (GTDB taxonomy): Bacteria > Pseudomonadota > Gammaproteobacteria > Pseudomonadales > Azotimanducaceae > DATJGR01. The sequence goes on from DASRZO010000020.1 coordinate 2,478, forward strand.
ATCTGCCGTTGCTCGAAGAGTTGCAGTACGTACCGATCGAGAAGTACACGCACGCGCCGGAGATCCTGAAGCACAGCCGTGCGATCGGCGAGCACTATCGCCTCTACGATAACGCGTGCTTCCAGACCGAAGTCACCGAGTTGCGTTGGGACGACGCGGCGGCGCGTTGGATCGTGAAGACCAATCGCGGCGACGCGATGCGTGCGAAGTTCATCGCGATGTCGAACGGACCGTTGAACCGGCCGAAGCTGCCGGCGATTCCCGGCGTCGAGACGTTCAAAGGACACACGTTCCACACCAGCCGTTGGGACTACGACTACACCGGCGGCGACTCGACCGGGAACCTGTCGAAGCTCTCCGACAAGCGCGTCGCGATCATCGGCACCGGCGCGACCGCGGTGCAGTGCGTGCCGCATCTGGGTGAAGCGGCGAAGCAGCTGTACGTGTTCCAACGCACGCCGTCGTCGGTCGACGTGCGCAACAACCGCCGCACCGAATCCGAGTGGGCGAATTCGCTGAAGCCCGGTTGGCAGCAACACCGGATGACGAATTTCAACGTGCTCGTCACCGGCGGGTTTCAAGAGGAAGACTTGGTCGCCGACGGCTGGACCGACATCATCCGCAACCTCGGCGGAATCGTGCAGCGCGCCCCGACGACCGGCAATCAGACGCCGGAAGAAATGGCGGCGCTCGTCGAACTCGCGGATTTCCAGAAGATGGAGCAGGTGCGCGCACGCGTCGACGCGATCGTGAAGGATCCGGCGACCGCGGCGGCGTTGAAGCCGTACTACCGGCAGTTTTGCAAACGGCCGTGTTTCCACGACGAGTACCTGCAAACGTTCAACCGCCCGAACGTGAAGCTCGTCGATACCCAAGGCAAGGGCGTCGAGCGCATCACCGAGAACGCGGTCGTCGTCGACGGCAAGGCGTACGAAGTCGACTGCATCATCTTCGCGACCGGCTTCGAAGTGGGGACCGCGTACACCCGCCGGGCCGGCTACGAAGTGGTCGGTCGCGGGGGCGTCACGCTGACTGACAAATGGGCTAAGGGGCTGGCGTCGTACCACGGGTTCCTGTCGCGCGGTTTCCCGAACTGCTTCTTCATGGGCATCACGCAGGGCGGCTTCACCGCGAACTTCCCGCACATGCTGAACGAGCAGGCGCTGCACGTCGCATACATCGTCAAGCAGGCGATGGATCGGCAAGCGCGCACCGTCGAGCCGTCGCAAGCGGCGGAGAGCGGTTGGGTCGCGACGATGGAGAGCAAGAAGAACGCGAACCTGAAGTTCCTGCAGGAATGCACACCGGGCTACTACAACAACGAAGGCAGGCCCGGCAGCGGCACCAGCCTGCTCGATGCGCAGTACGGCGGCGGACCGGAAGAGTTCTTCAAGATCATCCGCGACTGGCGCGCCGAAGGATCGATGCAAGGCATCGAAGTCGCCTAGCCCGCATGACGAGCGAGGTCGCTCGACCTCGCTCGTCCCGCCCCGCAATCTGCTCGCCCGACGTCAACCGTACTGAACGGCCGAGACGCCGGCATGGGAGAATAACCGCCTAGACCTTGACCGCCATTTCGAAGCCGCCGCTGAACGGCAGCGTCTGCGTTCGGAATTTCGTCGGATCGCCGACGATCTCGAAGTACGGCGCGTAGTTCCGGCGGTTGCGTTCACCGGCGGTATTGTCGGCGCAGACGATCGCACCCGGCCGCAACCGAGGCAGCAACAGATCGAGCGCCGGGCGCACGACCTGTACCCAGATATCGAACAGCACGAAATCGATCGGCCCCTCGATCGTCTTGAAGGTCTCGAGCAGATCGCCTTCGCGTAGGTCGATGTAGCGCGACAGTCCGGCCGCCTCGAAGTTGGCCCGCGCGGCTTTCACCTTCTGCGGTTCGTATTCGCCGCCGATCACGACGCCGCCGCCGTTGTCGCGCACGGCCGCGGCCAGATACATCGTCGATACGCCGAATGACGAACCGACTTCTACGACGCGTCGCGCGCCGATCGCGCGGCAGAGTCCGTAACAGAATTCCGCTTTGTCGCGATCCAGCGCGACGAGCTTGTCGGCGAAGTGCGCATGATCGCGCGCTTCCATCCCGTGCCACGGACCGGTGCGCGTACGAAAGTACGTCTCCGTTTCGGGTGCTTGCGCGGCGCTTTGCGCGTGCAGTTCCGCGAGGAGGGGTTCGAGCTTCGAATCGTGCAGGACGCCCACGTTTGCCTCCCCGCGGTTCGCCGCGCCGCTATAGCCGTTCGATGATCGTGCCGGTGCCCAAACCGCCGCCGCAGCACATCGCGATCAGGCCGTACTTGCCGTTCGTGCGCTCGAGCGTGTGCAGCGCCGTCGTGATCAAGCGCGCCCCAGTGGAACCGGTGGGGTGACCCAGCGCGATCGCGCCGCCTTGCGGGTTCACGCGCTGCGGGTCCGGATGCAGCTCCTTCTGCCACGCGAGCACGACGGAGGCGAACGCCTCGTTCACTTCGAACGTCGCGATGTCGTCGACCTTCAGCCCGGCTTGCTTCAACACTTTGCGCGACGCCGGGATGGGGCCCTTCAGCATCGTCACCGGATCGACGCCGACGAGCGTCGTCGCGACGATGCGCGCGCGCGGCGTCAGGTTGTATTTCTTCACCGCGTCTTCGGAGGCGAGGATGATCGCGGCGGCGCCGTCGGAGACTTGCGAGCTCGATCCCGCGGTGTGGATCTCTTGGCCGGGCACCGGATCGAGCGCCGCGAGCGCTTCGAGCGTGGTGGCGCGCAGCCCTTCGTCCTTCTTGATGGTCGCGGTGGTGCCGGTCGGTTTGCCTTCTTTGTCGAGCACCGGCGCGTTGATCGGCACGACTTCGCGCACGAAGTCGCCGCGCTCCCACGCCGCGATCGCGCGTTGCTGACTCCGCAGACCAAACGCGTCGGTGTCGGCGCGCGTGATCTGATATTCGTTCGCGATCATCGCCGCGCCCATGAATTGGCTCGTCGGCTGATAGTGCGACATGTACGACGCACCCATCGGTGCGCCGCCGGCCATGTTCGAACCGAGCGGCACGCGGCTCATCATCTCGAGGCCGCAGCTCATGACGACCTCTTCCATGCCCGAACCGATCATCGCCGCCGCGAGCGAGGTCGCTTGTTGGCTAGAACCGCACTGCGAATCGACGGTCGTCGCCGCGATCTCCATCGGCAGCCCCTGCGACAACCACGCGATGCGCGCGATGTTGAAGGACTGTTGGTTGATCTGCGACACGCAGCCGCCGATCAGTTGGCCGACGGCGTCGGCCGGCAGCTTCGCGCGTTCGAGCACCGCGGATTGCACCGCGCCGAGCAGATCCGCCGGCATCAATCCGGCGAGGCCCTTGCCGCGTTTGCCGATCGGGCTGCGGGCCGCTTCGACGATGAAAACGTCGCGCATCGAGACATCCTCTCAGGTGTTTTGGGAAAAGGGCGTCAGGGTAACACGAGCGGCGCGGCGGCCGAGCGAGCGCCGCGCGACGTACGTGCGGCGTGATGGACGGGTCGACGGAGGCCCGGGCGGCGAACGCGTGGGCGGTAGGGCGAAGCGATCTTCGATACTCGTTGGCGCTCGCGCCGGAGTGTCGCGGAGTCGGTCGCCGGGTCGCGTCAAACCTTCGACCGTCGTCAGCCGGCCGCGAGCCCCTTGCCACGCACGTGCG
>DASRZO010000021.1:0-11264 GCA_035686405.1 Pseudomonadales bacterium
ACGGCGCGAGGAATGTTCCGGGCTGACCGGCGTTCTGCAACCGCAACGGCGCGATCGCACTGCCGGCGTAGCCGCTGATGCCGCCGCTCGCGATGTCGTCGAATTTGTCGGCGTCGAGATCGCCGACCACCACGGCCGTGGGCTCCGGTAGCGACAGGCCCAGCCGAACCGCCATGAACGCGCCGGGTGTCGTCGCGCTCTGGAGGTAGATTCGCGCATTGGAATCGGCGCGCACCGTGGCGACGTCCGGCAGTCCGTCGCCGTTCAGATCGCCGACCGCGAGCGACTGGTATTTCACGGCGAGGGCAAACCCGCTGCCCTGCGTGCCATCGATCACCGTCTGGAACGGAAAGGTGCCCGGGACCGCGGGATCCTGACGCAGCGCGATGACGCCCTCGTCGACCGCGACGACGATGTCTGGCGCGCCATCCTGATCGATGTCGGCGACCGCAACCCGCGTCGGGTGCGTCGGCGCCGGGCGCGTTTCGCCGACCGTGAAGTGACCCGGCGTGGAATCCTGCAGAAGGATTCGGACCTGATCGGCGCCGGGTTCGCTGACGACCACGTCGAGTCGGTTGTCGCCGTCGAGATCGGCGATCGCGAGCGCACCGGCACTGGTGGTCAGCGGCAGACGTTGTGCGATCGAGAAATGACCATGGTTCGCGGGATCCTGCAGCAGGATCTGCAGTTCGATCGAGGTGCCGGCCGACGCGTAGACGACCGCGATCGCCGCGAGATCGACGAGTCCGTCGCCGTCGAGGTCGCCTGCCGCAACCTGATGGTAGATCGTACCGCTGAACCCCGATCCGCCGCCGCCGTTACCACCGCCCCCGCCGCAGCTCGCGATCGAGGCGCACACGATCACGCAGACCACTCGAGCCCACAGCAGCGGACGCGGTGTCATATTCATCGCGGACCTCACCGCACTCGCACATCGCGGCCATTACATCCTGTTGCCCGCCGCGCGCGACATGCGGAAAAGCGCGTAACTCGCCCCCAGCGACCCCAGCCAGCGCGCCCCACGCGAAACCAGCGATACCGAGCGTGCCGGCGCAGTCTACGAACATGCAACGACGAGTACCCCACGGGAGCTTATCGCGCCGCGTCCGCATAGCGCGCATCCGTCAGCGTCTTCAGAAATGCGACCAGATCGCGCCTCTCCTCGTCCGTCAGGTGCAGCGCGCGCACCTCGGCGCGCTTGAACGGATTCGCACGACCGTCGCCCGCGTATGCACCGTCGGCGATCACGCGCCCGCCGGCGTCGTAGAAATCGATCACCTCGGCGAGCGTCGCGATGCTGCCGTCGTGCATGTACGGCGCGGTGACGGCGACGTTGCGCAGCGACGGTGCGCGAAAGGCGCCCATGTCTGCGGCGCGTCCGGTATGCGCCGCGAGGCCCGGGTCCGGATACGCACCCGTGCCGCCGATGTTGTAGAGGCCGGTGTTGTGAAAGACCGGCTGCGGCACGGGAACGCCTTGCTGCGCGATCGGTCCCGACAGGTTGAAGCTCGCGTGGCACAGCGCGCAATTCGTACGCTCGGAGAAGAAGAGCCGCATCCCGCGGCGCGCCTCCGGCGACAGCGAGTCTTCGCCCCAATACAGGTAGCGGTCGAACGCCGAATCGGCGGCGATCAACGTGCGCACGTAGCTCGCGATTGCCTGCACCACCTCGTCGAGCGTGAACTCGTGCGGCGCATCCGGAAACGCCGCATCGTGCAGCGGCGCGAGCGCCGTGTCGGCGCTCAACTCGGCGAGACGCTGCGGCAACACTTGATCCAACCCGAGCTCGACCGGCGTGTGATTGAACATCGGCACGCGATGTTGCGTTTCCAACGAGGTCACGGAGGGGTCGGCCCAGCCGAACGAGACGGCGTACGCGACGTTGATCAGCGACGGCGTGTTGCGCGAGTGCTTCTCCCCGGTCGCGCCGATCGCAGTGCGCCGGCCGTCGGTGAACGCGAGCGCCGGCACGTGACAACTGGCGCAACTGTACGAACCCGTGAGCGACAACCGTCCGTCGGAAAAGAGCCGCGCGCCGAGCGCGACCTTCTCGGCCGTCATCGGGTTGTCGGTGGGTACCAGCGGCGGCCGCAGCCCCGGCGGCAACTGCCATCGATAGTCGGCCGCCGCGGCGCCGAGCCCGACCAACAGAACGACTAAGCCGATCGAGGCGCGCAATACGGGTTGCTGCGCCGCCGCGCGAGCACCGGTCGCGAACGGCGACCGGTGCGTCCGCGGGCGGATGTTCAGCGTCGGATCAGTTCCAGTTCTTGACGTTGTTCGTCGTCAGCGACTGCGTGTTCATCGCGACGGCTTTGCGCTCGACGATCCAGGCGTTGAACGCCTTTTGTTCCGGCGTCTGGTTCTCTTGGTGCGTCTGCAGCCATGCTTCCATCGCGCGCATCAACGCGGCCGCTTCGTCCTGGTCGGTGCGCACCAACGCCAGGTACGAGTCCTGCACTTCCTTGAACATCGACAGTCCCAGGTACGCTTCCGCCCGATACTCGATGGCTTGCGGGAAATTCGGCCGCACCTGCAGCGCCTGGTCGTAGGCTTTGATCGAATCCTGGTAGTTGCCGACTTTGCGATACGCGTAGCCGAGTTCGTTCATCGCTTGATACAGCGTCGGGTCGTAGCCGATCGCCCGTTTGTAGTCGTCGATCGCGTCGTTGTATTGATCCTTCGCCTTGTCGAGTTGCTTCTTGCGGTCTTTGTCGTCCGTCGCCGTCGCCGCCTTGTCTTCGTAGTCCTGCGCGCGCTTCTTGTGGTTGATCCCGGCGTTGTAGCTCGCCGCCGCACGCTGCTGCGGCGTCAGCCGCGGTGCCGACGTCATGCCGCCGGTGTCGCCGCCGCCGGACATCGGGCCGGCGCTGCCGGAGCCGAACGCGAGCGGCGCCGCGAACAGCAACGCGGTCAACGTGATCGATAGTTTGGTCATGGCGTCTCTCCTCTGGCCTGAACGTCGAGTCAATCTTGAGTGCCCCGTTCGCTCGAAGCGGTTCACGCGCGGCGCAGCGCCGACGGCGACCGGCGTTGCGTTCATCCTTCGCTGTCCAGCGCTGCCGGCGACAACACCGGGCGGTTCACCGGAAACGGCCGATCGACCGTCGTCATCAAATCGTGCAGCGCCTGCATCGTGCCGAGCCCCGACAGCATTTCGAGCTGTCGATGCGTCACCGACATCAAACCGAAGTCGCCACGCGCATGCCGTTCGAGCGCCGCTTGCGGCGTGATCCACAACGAGTCGACCGTTTCGTACTCGTCGTGACGGCCCTGTTGTTTCGCCGGCGCTTCCGCGATGAAGAAGCGCGTGTCGAAACGCCGCGGCCGGCCCTCCGGCGTGATCCAGCGATTCAGGAAGTGCATGCGATCGAGCGCGAGCGTGAGACCTTCGCGCGCGCAGATTTCGTCGAGCGACGTCGCGCCGTCGTGCAACGCATGGCGATAGGCGTCGAAGCGCTCGCGGACCGGCTCGTCGGCGAGGTCGAGCAACGCGCCGCTGCGATCGTACGCGAGCAACACGCCCGCCTCTTCGAAGCTCTCGCGAATACCGGCGATCCAAAACCCGCGCCACTCGGCGCCGAGCGCGTGTTGCTGCGGCATCTGTTGCGCGTTCGGGCCGCGGCGCAATGCGTCGTACACGTGCAGATGATCGTCGCCGTCCACGCGACCGCCCGGGAACACGTACATGCCGCCGGCGAACGCCGCTTCCGACGTGCGCCGCAACATCAAACACTCGAAACCGGGATTCGTATCGCGCGCGAGGATCACGCTCGCCGCGGGCCGAATCGGTTGCACGGGTCGGCCGTTCTGTGCCACTGCTCGCTCGAAACACGAAGGTCGCGGCAGGTTAGCGTGCGCGTTTCATCGTGGGAAGCGCGCGAACACGCGGTAGCGCACGACTCGGCGTCCGCATAACATCACCGCCCTCGTACCAAAACAATCAGGGGAGACGGTTTTGGCCAAGCAACCGAACAACAAGGTTTTGCTCGACATCCATCGGCGCATGGTGCGCATCCGCATCTTCGAAGAGCAGGCGGGCAAAATGATGGAAGCCGGCAAGATTCCCGGGGCGCTGCATCTCTACGTCGGCCAAGAGGCGGTCGCCGCCGGCGTGATGGTGCACCTCTCCGCCGCCGACCAGATCACCTCGACGCACCGCGGCCACGGCCACTTGATCGCCAAAGGCGGCGCGTTCGACCGCATGTTCGCGGAGCTCTTCGGCCGCGCGACCGGCTATTGCAAAGGCAAAGGCGGCAGCATGCACATCTCCAACATGGATCTCGGCATGCTCGGCGCGAACGGCATCGTCGGCGGCGGCCCGCCGATCGCGGTCGGCGCCGCGTTCACGCAGAAATTCAAAAAGACGAAGAACGTCGCCGTCGCCTTCTTCGGCGACGGCGCCTCGAACGAAGGCTCCTTCCACGAAGCGGCGAACATGGCGGCCTTGTACAAGCTGCCGGCGGTCTTCGTCTGCGAGAACAACGGCTACGGCGAATACACCGCGCAGGCGAACCACCAAGCGATCGTCGACGTCGCGGACCGCGCCGCCGGCTACGGCATGCCCGGCGTGATCGTCGACGGCATGGACGCGATCGCGGTGTACGAAGCGGCCGGCGAAGCGATCGAACGAGCGCGTAAAGGGGCGGGACCGACGCTGCTCGAGTGCAAGACGTATCGCTTCTACGACCACGTCGGCGTGCGCGGCATGGGTCTGACCTACCGTACCGACGACGAACTCGCGCGCTGGCAGCAGCGCGACCCGATCACGCTGTTCGAATCGCGGCTCGCCGAACAAGGCGTGTTGTCGGCGAAGAAGGCAGCCGCCGTGCACGAGGAGGTGCTGGCAGAGGTGAAAGCCGGCATCGCATTCGCCGAATCGAGCCCGTTCCCCGACGCAGCGACGCTGCTCGACGACGTGTACGCAGCATAAGGAAAACGCCATGGGACAAGCACAAGCCAAGACCGAAGCCCGCAAGCTGCCGTACGTCAGCGCGATCACCGAAGCGGTGCGCGAAATCCTGCTCGAGCAGGACAACGCGTTCGTCGCCGGCGAAGACGTCGGGCAAGCCGGCAGCGTGTACGGTTACTACCGCGGTTTGCACAAAGAGTTCGGCGGCGATCGCGTGATCGACACGCCGATTTCCGAGAAAGGCATCATGGGTCTCGGCGTCGGCGCCGCCGCGACGGGCTTGCGGCCGATCGTCGACATCATGTTCATGGACTTCCTCGGCGAATGCATGGACGAAGTCGCGAACCAGATGGCGAAGATGCGCTTCATGTTCGGCGGCAGCGCGAAGTTGCCGATCACCGTGCTGACGATGGCCGGCGCCGGCGCGAACCTCGCCGCGCAACACTCGCAAAGCCTCGAAGCGTGGCTCGCGCATTTGCCGGGACTCAAGGTCGTGATGCCGGCGACGCCGTACGACGTGAAGGGCTGCATCATCGCCGCCGCGCGCGACGACAATCCGGTGTTCGTCGTGATGAACAAGATGTCGCTGGGCCTCACCGGCGAAGTGCCGGAAGGCGCGTACGAAGTGCCGCTCGGCAAAGCGAACGTCGTGCGTACCGGTAAGGACTACACGTTCGTCACGCTCGGCCGCATGTTGCACGAAGCGCTCAAAGCCGCAGAGACGCTGAAAGGCCTCGGCATCGACGTCGAGGTGATCGACGCGCGCAGCGTGCAGCCGTTCGACACCGACACGGTCGTCGCGTCGGTGAAGAAGACGCACCGCGCGCTCGTCGTGCACGAGGCCGTGCGCTTCGGCGGCATCGGCGGCGAGATCGCGGCGCAGATCCAAGAGCACGCGTTCGACTATCTCGATGCGCCGGTCGGGCGCGTCGGCGCGCCGTTCTCGCCGGTACCGTTCAGTCCGGCACTGGAGAAGGTGTACGTGCCGAACGCGGAACGCATCGTCGCGGAGGCGCGCCGGCTGTCCGGCCTCTGACCGCTCGAGTCGTGAGCGGTTCGATCGGCATCGCCGTCAATCCGGCGTCGGGCAAGGACGTGCGCCGCTTGGTCGCGCGCGCGTCCGTGTTCGACAACCAGGAGAAGCGCGCGATCGTCCGCCGCGCCATCGTCGGTGCGTTGGGGGCCGGCGCCAATGCATTCGCGTACGTACCCGACTCGCATCACATCGCCGAAAGCGCGCTCTCGGAATTCGACGGTAGCGTCTGCGCGCGCGCGGTCGACGCACCGCAGAGCAGCAGCGTCTTCGACACGATCCACGGTGCGCGCGCGCTCGCGGCCGAAGGCTGCGCCGTCGTGTTGACGCTCGGCGGCGACGGCACCAACCGTGCCGTCGCGATCGGCTGGCCCGACGCGCCGCTGATTCCGATCTCGACGGGTACCAACAACGTCTTTCCGCGCTTCGTCGAAGCGACGGTCGCCGGCGCGGCGGCCGGGTTGATCGCGAGCGGTCGCGTCGCGCTCGCCGACGTTGCGCGACGGGCGAAAGTCATTCACGTCGCGATCGACGGCGAGCGCGACGACATCGCGTTGATCGACGCGGTGCTGAGTGCCGAGCGCTTCATCGGCGCCCGCGCGTTGCTCGAAGCGGACCTCTTACGGCTGGCGTTGCTGACGCGCGCCGATCCCGGCGCGGTCGGCATGACGGCGATCGGCGGGCTGCTCTGCCCGCTCGGCGACGACGTCGACGAAGCGCTCGCGCTGACGCTCGGACGCGGCCGCGACGGCGTCCGCGCGCCGATCGCGCCGGGCTTGTACGCCGACGTGCGCGTGGCCGAGGCCCGCCGGATCGTGTTCGGTCAAACGATCGAGGTCTGCGGCCCGGGCGTGCTCGCCTTCGACGGCGAACGCGAACGCACGCTGAAACCCGCTCAACGCGCGACGCTCACCGTTCGCCGCGACGGGCCGTGGGTCGTCGATGTTCCGCGCACGCTCGGCGTAGCCGCCGCGAGCGGCGCATTTCGAATTCAGTTGGGAGAGCCCGATGGCGACTGAGATCTATCTCGTGAAGGTCGGTATGACGATGACGGAAGGCATCGTCGAGGAGTGGTGCGTACCGGACGGCGGTCACGTCGAGCAAGGGCAACTGCTCTATCGGCTCGAGACCGAGAAGATCAACCTCGACGTCGACGCCGACGCGACCGGCACCGTCAAACACACGGTCGCCGCCGGCGTGACGATGAAACCCGGCGACGTCATCGGCTACATCTATGCCGCCGGTGAAGCGATCCCCTCGGCAGGATCGTCAGCGCCGCCGGCCGCTGCCGCCGCCGCTACACCGACACCCGCGGCTGCTGCGGCGGTCGCTGCGCCGGTGCGCGTCGCCGCGGCGGGCACTGCCCTCGCCTCGCCGGCCGCGCGCAGGCTCGCGCGTGAACTCGGCATCGACCACCGCACGCTGACCGGCACCGGACCCGGCGGGCGCATCGTCGAAGCGGACGTCCGCGCCGCGGCGGCGGCGCCGCAAGCCGCACCGCCCGTACGTCCCGCGGCGACGGTTCCGACCGGTATGTTGTCGGCGGCCGCAGGTCCGGCATCGCCGGTCGCGCGGCGAACCGCCGCGGAGCTCGGCGTCGATTTGGCGCGCGTGCAAGGAACGGGCCCCGGCGGGCGGATCACGAAGGAAGACGTCGAGCGCGCCGCCGCTGCGCAGACGGCCGCGCCGGCGTCGGCCGACGCGACTCGACCTGCCGCCCCTTCGGCATCTCGTCAGGCCGGCGAACGGGTCCCGGTCAAGGGCATTCGCAAGACGATCGCCACCCGTATGTTCGACAGCCTCCGCAGTTCGGCGCAGTTGACGATGGACATGGACGTCGCGATGGACGACTCCGTGAAGCTGCGCGAGCAACTGATCGCCGAATGGGAATCCGCGAAGGTCCGGCCCACGTACACCGATCTGGTCGTCAAGGCGGCCGCAAAGGCGTTGACGCAACATCCGTTGATGAACAGCGTCTTCGGCGACACCGAGATCACCCTGCTCGGCGACATTCACGTCGGCATCGCCGTTGCGATCGATGCCGGTCTCGTCGTGCCGGTGATCCGCAACGCCGATCGGCTCTCGGTGCGCGAGATCGCGGTCGAGAGCGCGCGTCTCGCCAACGCCGCGCGCGACGGCAAACTCGGCCTCGACGACATGGCCGGCGGCACCTTCACCGTCTCTGCGCTCGGCATGTACGGCGTCGATTCGTTCACGCCGATCTTGAACGCGCCGCAGAGCGGCATCTTGGGCGTCAATCGCATCCGCGACGACGTCGCTTGGAACGGCGACCGCGCCGTCAAACGCAAGGCGATGCGGTTGTCGCTGACGTGGGACCACCGCGTGCTCGACGGCGCCCCGGCGGCGCAGTTCTTGGGAACGGTGCGCGATCTATTGCAGGCGCCGTATCGGCTGTTGGTCTGAGGGCTTCGATGTGCGCACGGCGCTCTGCGGGCGCGATGAACGCGCGCGCCTGCGCGCCGCGCCGGCGGGCTGCCGCGCTCACCGCGACTTGAGCGGCGCTCATTCCGCACGCGCATGCAGTGCATTGCCGGCCGTCGCGACCGCGACGTTATACTGCGCGCCATGCTGACGATCTTTCATTCACCCGGTACGCGGTCGATCCGCGTCATCTGGCTCTGCGAAGAGCTGCAGATCCCGTACGAGCGCGTCGTCGTCGACTTCTCACCGGCGTATCGCGCGAGCGCCGAGTGGCGCGCGCTGAACCCGGTCGGCAAAGTGCCGGCGCTGCGCGACGGCGACTTCACGATGTTCGAATCCGGCGCGATGGTCGAATACATCGTCGAGCGCTACGGCAACGGTCGCTTGCGGCCGCCGCCCGGAACGCGCGCCGCCGCGATGTACTTCCAATGGAGTTGGTTCGCCGAAGCCACCTTTGCACGGCCGTTAGGCGACATCGCGCAACACACGTTCGTCAAGCCGGAAGCCGAACGGCTGCCGGCGATGGTCGCAGACGGCCGCGCGCGCGCGCTCACGTGTCTCGACGCGCTCGAAGCAGCGGTGCCGAACGGCGCCTATCTCGTTGACGATACCTTCACCGCGGCCGACATCATGATGGGCTACACGCTGATCCTGGCGCGCCGCTTCAACGTGTTGACGAAGACGAACTACCCCAACGTGAATGCCTACATGGCGCGTCTCGAGACGCACGCGGGCTTCACCAAAGCGCAGTCGTAAGAGCAGTCGTAAGAATTGGTCATGTTCACGTATCTCGATCCCAACGTTCGGCGCAAGCTGATCGCCCAAGGCAAGCTGCAGCGCATCGATTTGCGCGGCAGGCAACTCGACCCGAATGCCGCGCCGCCGGAAGGCGAGCCGGCGCTGAATTTGCTCGGCCCGATTCCGCTGCCGATTCACTTGGGGCAGGTGAACGCCGAAGTGCAGTGGTACGCGAGCGTGCGCTCGACCGAACTCAACAAGGTCGAAGAGCTGGCGGGTTCGCTGCGCACGCAAGGCGGCGGGCGCTTGTTCTCGCTGCTCGCGTCGTCGATGGCGGTGAACAGCGTGTTGATCGCCGGCGATCCGGCCACGTGGAGCAACCCGCTCGTGCGCGTGCATTCGAGCTGCTTGACCGGCGACGTGTTCGGGTCGGAACGCTGCGAATGCGGGCCGCAACTCGAAGGCGCGCTCGCGCGCATCGTCGCCGAGCCGGGCGGCGGCCTGCTGGTCTACATGGCCGGCCACGAAGGCCGCGGCATCGGACTGTGGGCGAAAGCCGCTACCTATCTATTGCAGGACGCCGGCGAGAACACGTACCAAGCGAACCGTTCGCTCGGCTTGCCGGACGACTCGCGCGACTTCACCGACGCCGCGGCGCTGTTGCATCGGTTCGTCGGCGACAAACCGATTCGGCTGCTGACGAACAATCCGAAGAAGGTCGAAGACCTCGCGCAAATGGGTCTCACGCACATCACGCCGGTGAAGCACGTGCTCGGCGTCGGCGCGCGCAATCGCCGCTACCTCAACGCGAAGCGCGACTGGGGCCACCTGCTCGACGAAGACGACATCGGTTGAGGCAGATCGTCGGCGGCGCGGTCGCGGTGTGGTTCGTCGGTCAACGTCTCGAGAAACGCGATCAGGTCCGCGATGTCGTCAGCGCCGAGCGCGGGCTGCGGCCCGATCGATGCGCCGAACGGCGCGGCGTTGCGCAGCGTCGGTGTGCGAAAACAGTCTCCCGGGCGATCCTCGAGATCCGTCCGCGGCGGACCGCACAAACCGAGATCTACGAACGCGTCACGGTCGAAGGTCCGTGCCGGTCGCGGCAACCGGTCTACGCTTTGCGCGGTTCCGCGACGAACACCGGAATCACGCGCGACGTCTTCGCTTGGTAATCCTTGTACGGCGGGAACGTCTTCACGCAGACGTCCCACAACTTCGCGCGTTCCTTCGCGTCGGTCACTTCGCGCACGCGCATCTTCATCACCTCGGTCTTGTCGCGAATGTCGACGTCCGGGTTGGAACGCAGGTTGTACACCCACACCGGATTCTTCGGCGCGCCGCCCATCGAGCCGACCAGCACGTAGCTGTCGTCGACCTTCACGCGCATCAACGGCGTCTTGCGGATCGCGCCCGTCTTGTTGCCCATGTTCGTCACGATGATGCACGGCATACCGGTGTCGAGCAGCGTGCTGCCTTCCTTGCCGCCGCTGCCTTCGTAGAGCTCGACTTGCTTGCGCACCCAATCGATCGTCGGCGGAATGTACTTGGCCATGGTCGTGTCCTGTCGTTGCGGGAAATGCCGCCGAGCATAGCACCCGCGCCGATCCGTGCCCGTCCGGCGTGTAACAGGGCGGACCGGTTACACTGCGGCGAACTCTCGGGGAACGGGTCATGGCCGACGACGTCGTCGACGTATTGATCATCGGCGCCGGTGCGTCCGGCGCCGCGGTCGCGTGGAGCTTGGCCGACACGCGCATGCGCATCGTTTGCTTCGAGCAAGGCGACTGGACGAATCCATCCGAATATCCGAGCACCGCGGCGAACTGGGAGAGCCAAGCGTACGGCCCGTATCACATCGACCCGAACGTGCGCGGGCGCGCGACGGACTATCCGATCAACAACGACGACTCCGCAGTCACCGTCGTCAACTTCAACGGCGTCGGCGGCAGCACGATTCTGTACGGCGCGCATTTCCCGCGCCTGCATCCATCCGATTTCAAAGTGAAGACGCTCGACGGCGTCGCCGACGATTGGCCGATCGACTACGACACGCTGGAACCGTACTTCGCACTCAACGACCGCATGATGGGGGTGTCGGGTCTGGCCGGCGATCCGATGTATCCGCCGAAGCAACCGCCG
>DASRZO010000022.1:0-14702 GCA_035686405.1 Pseudomonadales bacterium
CGCCGGCAACGACAACTTCGCGGTGCGGGTCGACGGCGTCGCGTCCGGCACGATCACGTTGACCGACGGCACGTACACGAGCGGTGCGGCGCTCGCGACGGAAATTCAAACGAGGATCAACGGCGACAGTGCGTTGGCCGCAGCCGGCGTGTCGGTGACGGTCGCGTACGACGCGGGCCAGCGCCGCTTCACGGTGTCGTCGGCATCGAAAGGCATCGGCTCGTCCGTGGGTTTCACGAACGTCGCCGCGGGCGTCACGACGGCGCTCGGATTCGGCGTCGGCGTCGGTACGAACGGGCGCGACGCTGCAGCCGTGGCGGACCCGAGCGCGGGCATGTCGATACAGATCAGCGGCGGTCCGCTCGGCGACCGCGGCACGGTGACGCTGGTGCGCGGCGTGATGAACCGAGTCGATCAGACGCTGACGAACGCCGTTTCGACCGGCGGTGTGTTCGACACGCAGCTGCAGAGCTTCGACGCACAAGAGGCCTCGCTCGCGGCCGACCAGGATGCGTTCGACAAGCGCATGACGGCGTTGCAAACGCGATTGCAGACGCAATTCGCCAATGCGGATGCGTTGATCTCGACGTTGAACAACACGTCGACGTATCTGAGCCAGCAATTCAACTTGCTCAACGGTACGACGAGCTCGACGAAGAAGTCGTAGGGAATCGCGATGCGCTCAAGTTTCCCGCGCGGCTGCCGTCATGACGGATAACGGTGCAGACGTCACCCAAGGTGTGAGAACGAACGTGAATCACGGAGCCCAGGCGTACAGCCGCCTCGACATCAGCACCGCCGTCGAATCGGCGAACTCGCAACAACTCGTCAAGCTGATGCTCGACGGCGCGTTGGCGCGTTTGATTCGTGCGAAGGGCTGCATCAACCATCGCGACATCGAAGGTCGCAACGAGGCGTTGACGACTGCGCTCGGCATCATCGGTGCGCTACAAGGGTGCCTCGACCACGAGCGCGGCGGCAGCCTCGCGGCGAACCTCGACGGCTTGTACGACTACATGCAGCGGCGTCTCTTTCGCGCCAACATCGACAGCGACCTGGCGGCCATTGACGAAGTGGTGGACCTGGTGCGGACGTTGAAGGAAGCGTGGGACGCGCTCGACGAGACGCCGGCGCAACGCGGCGCGGTTTCGCTGTCTCGATGACCCCATATCCGCACTTGCATACGCTCGCGCCGCGTTTGGTCGAACGCGTCGAGCGCGCGGTCGACGGCGCCGACCTGGCGGCGCTGAGCGCGATCGACGCCGAAGTGCGCGCCTTCGTGGCATCGTTGGTCAATGGCGAGGCGGCGGAGCCTGCGGCGCCGCTGGCCGAACTCTCCGAACTGTATCGATCGCTGATCGCGCGTTGCGAACAGCGCCGCGATGCGCTCAAGCAAACGATCGGTGCGCAACACCGCGCGCACGCCGCGGCGACGGCCTATCGGTCGTCCCGCTCCGTCTCTCTGAACGCGTAACCGAACATCTCGATTTCGCGCCGACAGACGGCGTCGACCACGGCGCGTCCCTCGGCACCGAGGGCGTCGGCGTAGCGTACGATCGGTGCGCGTGCGGCGTCGGCCGGCAAGCGCAGCTCGATCGGTAAGTCGAGCAAGTGGCCGATCGCGTCGAGTTCCGCGTCGAGGTGTTCGTAGCGGACCACGCGATCGACCGCGAGCGCCCCATCGATCGTGTAGAGGTCGAAGTTCGACAGCGTCGCCGGCTTCGCGTCGCGCAGGTACTGCGCGATCGGCGGCGCCGCGCCACGCTTCGTGCGAGCGCGATAGAGCGCCACGGCCTTGTCCCACGGGTCGCGTTCGACGCAGAACTTGAAATAGCCGTTCCACACGTCGGCACCGACGAGATCGCGGATCGCCGCGGCCGGCATGTGCTTGTCGAGCCGCGCCCGCTTGCCGAGCGTCATCAAGCGCAACCAATCGAGCGGCCGATAGCGCGCCATCGTCACGGCGTCGTTGCGTCCCGGCTGCGCGGCGCCGTTGGCGGCGCCGGTCACGATGTCGGCGGCGGTACAGATGCGCGCGAGTTCCGTCTCGATGGCGGTACCGGCGGTCTTACGAGTCGTGACGAAAATGAAGCGGTGGCGGTGGCTGACGATCATGTCGTGACGCGTCGGTCCCAGAGTCCGTGGGGGCGGGCGATTATCGCATCGCGCCGCCTGCGTCGGAAAACCGCCGCGTGTTCGACGCCGGGTGTCGGAAATTTGACCAATGGCGCAACCGTACTTTACTTCGAACGGACCCAAGGACTGGTGAACGGACACGATGAGTCGGTTGCGCATAGCAGTGAAATTCGACGACGCGGACGCGGCGCGCCACGTCGCAGAACGTTTGGAATTCGTCGGCGAAACGGTCGTGCAAGCGGCCGATGTCGACCGTTTACCGAACGACGTCGGCGCGGTGTTCACCGATTCCGACGTCGCACCGCGGAACCGCGCGCTACCGACCATTCGGTGCGGCCGCGACGCGCTACCCGCCGATCGGCAAGACGGCGTCGCCGCCGTGCTCGCGTTGCCGCTGCAGCTGAACGAGCTGCTCGGTGCGCTGAACGCGGCCGCACAGTTCCGCGACCAGCAAGGCTTCGATTGGCCGCAGGTGGAAAAAGAGACGCTGCGGTTTGCCGACCTCGTCGGCAACAGTCCGCGGATCGCCGCCGTGCGCGAGGCGATGGGCAAGGTCGCCGGTCGCGACGTGACGGTGTTGATCCTCGGCGAGTCCGGCACCGGTAAGGAGATCGTCGCACGGGCGCTGCATCGCGCATCGCACCGCGCCGACGGCCCGTTCGTGCCGCTCAACTGCGGCGCGATCCCGTCGGAATTGCTCGAGAGCGAATTGTTCGGCCATGAGAAAGGTGCCTTCACCGGCGCGCTCAGCGCGAAGCCCGGTCGGTTCGAGATGGCCAACGGCGGCACGCTGTTCCTCGACGAAGTCGGCGAGCTGCCGATGTCGATGCAGGTCAAGTTGCTGCGCGTCCTGCAGGAACGCTCGTTCGAACGCGTCGGCGGCAACGCGACGATCAAGTGCAACGTGCGGGTGATCGCCGCGACGCACCGCGACCTCGAGGAGATGATTCGCATCGGCGAGTTTCGCGAAGATCTGTATTACCGGCTGAACGTATTTCCGATCGCGCTGCCCGCGCTGCGCGAACGCGCGGGCGACGTCACCGCGCTCATCACCACGCTGTCGGCGCAGATCGAAGCCCGGCAGGGCGTCACGGTGCGCTTCGACGACAGCGCCGTCGCCGCTTTCGAACGCTACCCGTGGCCCGGCAACGTACGCGAGCTCGCGAATTTGATCGAACGGATGGCGATCGCGCACCCGGGCAGCGTCGTTGGCGCAGGCCAGCTGCCCGCGAAGATCGGCGGTGCGGTCGCCGCCGGGGCAGCACCGATCGACAGCGGGCTCGTGCGGACCGATTCCGGCTCGCTGATCGACCCCGACCGGCCGCCGGCGCTGCCGGTGAACGGCATCGATCTGAAGGATTACTTGGAACGGCTCGAACGCAGTTTGATTCGGCAAGCGCTCGACGACACGGATTCCGTCGTCGCGCGCGCCGCCGACCGCTTGCACATTCGACGCACGACGTTGGTCGAGAAGATGCGCAAGTACGGTCTGCAGCGTTCGGACGCCGCATGACCTGAAGACTAGTCACCTCGCACCGCGCGGAAGGATTCGCCATGGTTGCTCTCGGTTCGGACACACGCTTCATCCCGTCGCCGCGGCTTGCGCCGGCCGCGTTGCCGCCGTCGCTCGACGAGATCCTCGATGCATTGCCGTCGGCGCTGCTGGTGCTCGACGAACGTCGGATCGTCGTCGAAGCGAACTCGCACGCGCTCGCACTGCTCGGCGCCGACGTCGTCGGCGCCTATTGGGCGGGTTCGAGTACGGCCGAAGAGCGACGGATGCGGCACGGTACGCTCGTCTGCATCTCGACCCCGCGGGAAGGCGACGCGCAATTGCGCGCGATGAGCCGATCGCAAGCCGCGCTCGCGCATCAGATCCGCAATCCGCTCACGGTCGCCGGCCTCTCGGTGGAATGCTTGCTCGCCGCCGAGGACGATAGCCAAGCGCGCGAACGCTTGGAGCGCGTGCGCGGCAGCTTGCGCGCCATCGAACAGCAGATTCGCAACGCGCTCGTCTTCGTCCGCGGCGAATTGACGGAACGTCACACGTTCGCGGTGTCGGAGTTGGTCGCCGCGCTGCGCGAAGCGTGGGTGACGCTGCTCGACGGTCATCGCGTCGTCTGGTCCGAGGCTTACGGCGATCGCGACTTCGTCGCGGGCGATCTCGCCACGCTGGTCGGCGCGCTGACGAACATCGTCGACAACGCGGTCGCGATCGGCGGCGCCGACGTGCAACTCACGATCGGCATCGAGGCAGCGCGCGGCAGGTTGCGCATCGCGATCGGTGACGACGGCCCCGGGATGGACGCCGCGCTGCTCGCGCGCGCGCGCGAACCGTTCGTGACCGGCCGCAGCGGCGGCACGGGACTTGGGCTCGCGATCGTCGATGCGGTCGTACAGGCGCACGACGGCGCGTTCACGCTGGAATCGGCGGTCGGCGAAGGAACCTGCGCGCGCATCGAATTGCCGCTGCTCGCGGGCGGGGACGGCCGATGACGGCATCGATCATCGCCGAATCGAACGCGGCGCGGCGCTGTTTCGATTTGGCGCGTCGCGTCGCGCGCACCGACGTCTCGGTGTTGATCGCAGGCGAAAGCGGTACCGGTAAGGAAGTGGTCGCGCGGTTCATCCACGACAACTCGGCGCGCGCGGCCGGTCCGTTCGTCGCGATCAACTGCGCGGCCATTCCGGAACACATGCTCGAGGCCATTCTATTCGGCCACGAGAAGGGCGCGTTCACCGGCGCGCACCAGATGCGCGAAGGCAAATTCGAACTCGCGCGCGGCGGCACGCTGCTGCTCGACGAGATCTCGGAAATGCCGGTCGCGTTGCAGGCGAAGCTGCTGCGCGTGTTGCAGGAACGCGAGGTGGAGCGCGTCGGCGGCAAGCGGCCGATCGCGGTCGACGTGCGCGTGGTCGCGACGACGAACCGCGATCTCAAGGCGAGCATCGCCGACGGACGCTTTCGCGAAGACCTGTATTACCGCCTTTCGGTGTTTCCGCTCGAACTCGACGCACTGCGGGCGCGGCGGCAGGACATCCGCCCGCTCGCGGAGCATTTCCTGCAGAAGCACGCGCGCGGCGGCGTTCGCGCGACGTTGTCGGACGCCGCGGCCGACGCGCTGGCCGCATACGAATGGCCCGGGAACGTGCGCGAACTCGAGAACGTCGTGCAACGCGCGCTCGTACTGTGGAACGGCGTCGCGATCGAGCCGATCGATCTCGGCTTGCCGGCGGCATCGGCGCGCGTCGTCGACATCCGCGCGCTGCCGCTCGACGAGCGGATGCTGCACACGGAAGTCGAGATCGTCAGCGAAGCGCTGAAGCATCACGCCGGCCGTCGCGAAGCGACCGCGCGGGCGCTCGGCATCAGCGTGCGGACGCTGCGCCACAAACTGAAACGTTGGCGCGACATGGGTATTCATCTGGCGGCCTGAGGCCGCGACGAGGTATTGGCGATGAACACGATCGAACGACCGGACGTGCAAAGCGTACTCGCGCAAATGCGCGTGATGCGCGAGGCAGCGGGCGGCACGTTGCTGCGGTCGATGCAGGAAGCCGACCAAGCGCCGGGCGCGCAGCCGACTGCGAAATCGGAATTCGGCAATACGCTGAAAAACGCGATCGACTCCGTGAACGCGACGCAGAACGAGGCGACGAACCTAACGGATGCGTTCGTTCGCGGCGACACCGACGATCTCGTGAAGGTGATGATCGCGGTGCAGAAGTCGAACGTCGCATTCCAGGCCGCGACGCAGGTGCGCAATCGCCTCGTCAGCGCGTACCAAGACATCATGAACATGCCCATTTAGGTTGACGAGCCATGGCTGATCTACCGGTTGAAGTGGACGCGGGCGCCGGCGCCGAAGCGGCTCGCAGCGGCGGCGGCGATTTTCTGCGTGGGTATGCGTCGCTGCCGATCGTGCGGCAGTTGGGCTTGATGCTCGCGCTCGCGGCGACGGTCGCGGTCGGCGTGTCGGTCGTACTGTGGATGCGCGAACCGGACTACAAACCGGTCACCGGGATCACGTCGCCGCGCCAGGCCAACGCGGCCGCCGAAGCGCTGCAAGCGGCGAACATTCCGTATCGACTCGACGACGGCAGCGGCACGTTGATGGTGCCGTCGGAGTTCCTGCATCAAGCGCGGATGAAGATCGCGGGCGCCGGCGGTTTGAGCGGCGATCAAGAAGGCTTCGAACTGCTCGACAAGGACCAAGGCTTCGGCGTCAGCCAGTTCATGGAAACGAACATGTTCCGCCGCAGCCTCGAAGGCGAGCTCGCGCGCAGCATCATGAGCATCAATGGCGTGCAGCATGCGCGCGTGCATCTGGCGATTCCGAAGTCGACGGCGTTCCTGCGCGATCAGCGCGCGCCGACGGCGAGCGTGACGGTGACGCTCGCGCCGGGCCAGGCGCTGAGTACGGGTCAGGTTCGCGCCGTCATGAATCTGGTGGCGGGCGCGGTGTCCGATCTGTCGGCGGATCACGTCGCGGTGGTCGACCAGAACGGTCAGCTGTTGTCCGGCCAAGACGACAACGCCGAAGACGGCGGCACCGACCGGCAGCTGAAATTCGTACAGCAGGTCGAATCGAAGCTGCGCGAGAAGGTGCACAACATCCTGCTGCCGACGGTCGGTGCGAATCGCTTCACGGCGGAAGTCGCGGCCGACGTCGACTTCACCTGGGTCGAAGAGACCGAAGAGTCGTTCAATCCGGATCAACCGGCGCTGCGCAGCGAGCAGACGATGAACGAACAGCGCGTCGGGGAAGGGTCCGACGGCGGCGTACCGGGGTCGGTATCGAACGAGCCGCCGGCAGTGGCGACGGCGCCGCAGACCGCGCCCGGCGCTGCACCGGGCGCCGCTCCGGCGCCGCAAGCGCCGAGCCGCACGCGCTCGCAAGCGACGCGCAACTTCGAACTGGATCGCACGATCAGCCACACGCGCCATCAGGTCGGCCGCATCACGCGCCTCACCGTCTCCGTGCTGGTCGACGACCTGCCGGCGCCGGGCGCCGAAGCCGGGCAGGTGACGTACGTGCCGTGGAAGGAGGCGGACCTCGAGCGCCTCAGCGCGCTCGTCAAGAACGCGATCGGCTACAACGCCGCACGCGGCGACACGGTGACGGTGATCAACAGTCCGTTCCTGGAAGAGCACCAAGAGCCGGTCGAACCGGTGCCGTTCTGGACGCAGACGTGGTTCATCGACATCGTCAAAAAGGTCGTCGGCGGCATGTTGGTGCTCGCGCTGGTACTCGGGCTGTTGCGGCCGCTGTATCGAAATTTGAGCAAGGCGGGTTCGTCGGCCGCCAGCGACGCCGCGATGGCGCGCCTCGTTGCGATGCGCAACCCGAACGACGTGCGCTACTACGGCGAAATGGACGGCGGTCAGATCGGCGTGATCGGCGGCCAGGCGCATCAATCGCAGCTCGCCACCGTTCGCGGCCTCGTCGCGGAGAATCCGGCGCGGGTCGCCCAGGTCGTCAAGCATTGGGTATCGAAAGATGACTGAAGTCGCCGAGAAAGCGCCGGTCGAAGCGCCGGCGCAAAAGGCGGAGCCGACCCGCGCGAAGATGGAAGGCGTCGATCGCGCCGCCGTGCTGTTGTTGGCGCTTGGCGAGGACGATGCCGCGCGCGTGTTGAAGCACCTCGATCCGCGCGAAGTGCACCGCGTCGGCACGGCGATGGCGGCGCTGCGCAGCGTCAACATGGGCCAGATTTCCATGGTGCTGAACGCGTTTCTGGAAACCGTCACCGGCCAATCCGGTCTCGCGATCGGCGCGTCCGAGTACATCCGCAAGATGCTGATCGGCGCGCTCGGCGAGGAGAAGTCGCGCACGTTGGTCGACCGGATCCTCGGCGGTACCACCGCCGGCCTCGACAAGCTGAAGTGGCTCGACGCCCGTACGATCGCCGAATTCATGATGCACGAGCACCCGCAGATCCAAGCGATCGTGCTGTCGTCGCTCGAACCGGAACAGGCCGCGGAAGTGCTCGGGTTCATGACCGATCCGGAGGCGAAGGTCGACGTGCTGACGCGCATCGCGACGCTCGACTCCGTGCCGCCGAACGCGCTGTCGGAATTGAACGCGGTGCTCGAAGAGCAAGTCTCCGGCAAGTCGCTGGCGCGTTTCGCGCAGATGGGCGGCGCGCGCGTCGCGGCGGAGATCATGAACAAGCTGGGCGGCAAGGCCGACGAGGAAATCCTCGCCGGCATCCGCGCGTCGAACGAGGAGCTGGGCAACGAAATTCAGGACCTGATGTTCATCTTCGACAACCTGATGGACGTCGACGACAAGGGCATCCAGGTGCTGCTGCGCGAGGTATCGACCGACAACCTGGTGCTCGCGCTGAAGGGCGCAGAAGAGTCGCTGAAAGAGAAGATCTTCACGAACATGTCGAAGCGCGCCGCGGATTTGCTGAAGGACGACCTCGAGAACAAGGGTCCGGTTCGGGTCAGCGAAGTCGAAGCGGCGCAACGCGAAATTCTCGTCATCGCGCGGCGCCTCGCGGACGCCGGCGAGATCGTGCTCGGCGGCTCGGGCGAGGAGCTGATCTGACGGCGCTGCGCCGGCGGATCGACGCGAGGCCATGACGAACAGCGATCAATCGGGCGGCGGCCGCTTCGCGTGGCCGGACTTCGGCGGCGCGGTGAAGATTCCCGCCGCGATGCGCAAGCCCGGCGCCGCACAAGCCGCACAGAAGGAATACGAGCGCGGTTTCGACGCCGGCCGTGCGGCAGGACTCGCCGCCGCAGCCGAAGAAATTCGCGTGTTGAAGGACCGCTTGGTCGCCGGCGTGCGCGCGCTCGAACAGACGCGGCTCAAGCTCGACGCAGAACAGCAGAGCCGGCTCTCCGAGCTCGCTCACGCGGTGTGCAGCAAAGTGCTCGACATCGAACTGACGACGCAACGCCACGTATTCGACGCGTTCGTTCGCGCCGGCATCGAACGGCTCGACGCGAGTGCGGCGACGGTGCGCGTGCACGTCAATCCGGCCGATCGGCCGCTGTTCGAGCCGCCCCTCGACGGTGTCGTCGTCGAGGCCGACCACACGGTGCCGGAAGGCGGCTGTTCGATTCGCACGGACGAACGCCGGGTCGACTACGATCCGTACGGCGCGCTCGATCAGATCTTCGCGGAGATGCAACGTGCCTGACGTCGACGCGCTGCTGAAGGCGCTCGCGCGCGCGACCGAGTCGGACCGTACCGCGGCGGTGGTCAAGGGCCGCGTTCGCCGCACCGTCGGCTACTCGCTCGAGGTGACCGGCTGCGAACAGGGCGTCGGTTCCGAATGCCTCGTGGAGGTCGAAGGCGGCGTGGTGCCGGCCGAGGTCGTCGGGTTCGCGGAAGGTACGACGTTTCTGATGCCGTTCGGCGACGTGCAGGGTCTCAGGCCCGGCGCCGCGGTGCGCCCCCAACGAGAGCGTCGAGGGCCGGCGATCGAAGGCTTGCTCGGGCGTGTGGTCGACGGTCTCGGTCGACCGCTCGACGGCAGGCCGCTCGCCGACCAGCCGATCGCCGCGACCGACCGGCCGAGTCGCTTCAATCCGCTGACGCGCATACCGGTGACGCAAACGCTCGACGTCGGCGTGCGTGCGATCAACGGGTTGCTGACGGTCGGGCTCGGCCAGCGCGTCGGCGTCTTCGCCGGCAGCGGCGTCGGCAAGAGCATGTTGCTCGGGATGATGTCGCGCTACACGAGCGCCGACGTCGTGGTGGTCGGGTTGATCGGCGAGCGCGGCCGCGAGGTGCGCGACTTCATCGACGAAAGCCTCGGTCAACCCGGGCTCGGGCGCGCGGTCGTCGTGGCGTCGCCTGCCGACGATGCGCCGGTGCTGCGACTGCGCGCGGCGCGGCTCGCGACCGAGATCGCGCACCGCTACCGCGCGATGGGCAAGAACGTATTGCTCGTGATGGATTCGTTGACGCGCGTCGCGCAGGCACAACGCGAGATCGGGCTCGCGGTCGGCGAACCGCCGACGACGAAAGGCTATCCGCCCTCGGTCTTCGCGCTGTTGCCGCGCCTGGTCGAGCAGGCGGGCAATATCGGCAGCGGCTCGATCACCGCGTTCTACACCGTGCTCGCCGAAGGCGACGATCAGCACGACCCGATCGTCGACGCCGCGCGTGCGATCCTCGACGGCCACATCGTGCTCGACCGCAGGCTCGCCGACGCAGGCCATTTCCCGGCGATCGACATCGAAGCGTCGATCTCGCGCGTCATGCCGAAGCTCGTCGATGCGGAACATGCGAAGAGCGCGATCGCGTTCAAGCAGCTGTGGAGCCGCTACGCGCAGCAGCGCGATCTGATTCACGTCGGCGCATACGCGCCGGGCTCCGATCCGCTGACCGATCGCGCGATCAAATTGCGCGCCGAGATGAACCAGTACTTGATGCAGCCGGTCGGCGAACGCGCCGACGTCGCGGATGCGGCGGCGCGGCTCGCCAAATTGATGGCGACGCCATGAGCATTCAGGAACGCATTCGCCGCTTCGGCGGCTTGATCAAAGTGTATCGACGGCACGAGGAAGGTCTCGCCCGGCGGCTGCGCGACGCCGACACGCTGGCGCGGCGCGAACAGGCGGCGCTGAAGAACATCGAAGGGATCAAAGCGGAGTACCAGCAAGGTCTGACGGACGCCGGTCGCACCGGCGCATCGGCCAAGGACATGAAGAATTGGGCGCGGTTCGTGCGCAACCTCGACGCCGTGCACGCCGAACAGGCCGAACGCACCCGCCGCGCCGACGCCGCGCGCACGACCCACCGCGACGCATGGATCGCCCAGCACAAGCGCGTGAAGGGGTTCGAGACGCTGCACGAACGGCTCGTCGACGACCGCGATGCGGTCGAGCGCCGCATCGAACAACGGCACATGGACGAAGTTGCGGGTCGCGCGCATCGAGACGAGAACGCGCCGTGACGCGCGACGTCCGGCGCGAATTCACGCCGACGGATTGCGCCGTGCGGCGTCCGGTCCGCGTCGCGCGGCTCGCGTCGATGGTTGCCCGCGGTCGCGGCACCGCCGCGTACGAAAAAGTGGTATCGAAAAAATGAACTATGCTGGAAAGACCAGGTCTCGCCCGGAGAAAGCCCGATGACCATCCGTTCTGAGGTATCGCCCGACGGCCGCGGTGTCACCATCGCAGTCGAGGGGCGGTTCGATTTCAGCGCGCATCGCGACTTTCGTGAGACCTACGAGAGCCTCGACTCCACGCCGGAGAGCTTCACCGTCGACATGCGCGAGGCGACGTACCTCGATAGCTCGGCGCTCGGCATGCTGCTGTTGCTGCGCGACCACGCCGGTGGCGACGCCGCGGAAGTACGCATCGTCAACTGCAATCCGGACGTCCGCAAAATCCTGACCATCTCGAATTTCGAGCAGCTGTTCGAGATTCGCTGACGCTGCCAGCGTCGATCCGGTCCATGGCCGAACCGATCCGAGTCCTCGTCGCGGACGACAACCGCATCGATCGCACGTTGCTGTCGCGCATCGTCGCGCGCGAAGGTCACACGGTCATCACGGCCGTCGACGGCAACGAGGCGATCGAGAGATTCACCGCCGAACGTCCGCAGATCGTCTTGCTCGACGCGCTGATGCCGGGTCTGGACGGCTTCGAAGTCGCCCGCCGAATACGCGAGGCCGCGGGTGACGCCTTCATCCCGATCGTCTTCCTGACGTCGTTGACCGAAGCGGACGAGTTGGCGCGCTGCCTGTTGGTCGGCGACGACTTTCTGTCGAAGCCGTACAACAGCGTCATCTTGCGCGCGAAGATCACGGCGCTCGAGCGCATGCGGCAGTTGCACGCGACGATGCAGGAGCAGCGCGACGAGATCGCGCAGAACAACGCGCGGCTGCTGCGCGAACAGCAAGCAGCGAAGGACATCTTCGACAGCGTTGCGCACTCCGGGTGTCTGAATGCGCGCAACATCCGGCATTTGATTTCGCCGCTGGCGGTATTCAACGGCGACGTCGTGCTCGCGGCGCGCAACCCCGCCGGCAGCATGTACGTGCTGCTCGGCGACTTCACCGGCCACGGTCTGACGGCGTCGATCGGCGCGATGCCGCTCGCCGAGATCTTCTACGGCATGACGCAGAAGGGGTTTCACCTCGCCGACGTGTTGCGCGAATGCAACCGTAAGCTGAAGGAGATCCTGCCGGTCGGCTACTTCTGCTGCGCGACGATGATCGACTTCAACTTTCAGAAAAGTACGGTCGAGGTCTGGGCCGGCGGTCTCCCCGATGCGTACTTGACGCCGGCGGACGGCGGCCCGAGCACGCCGATCGTGTCGCGCCATCTGCCGCTCGGCGTCGTGTCGACGCAGCGCTTCGACCCGTCGACGGAGGTGTTCGAGCTCAAGCACGGCGATCGCGTGATGCTGTGCACCGACGGATTGCTCGAGTTGCGCAACAGCGCCGGTGAGATGTTCGGTTCGGGGCGATTGATCGACATTCTCGGCCGCAGCGGCGCCGGCGGCTTCGAAGCGGTCAAGGAAGCGGCGTATGCGCACATGGGCGAGCGGCTGCGCGAGGACGACTTGACGCTGGTCGAAGTGACGATGCTGCACGAGCACGAGATCGACGCGCCGATGCCGACCTACGTCGCGAGCGGCCAGATCGGTCCGCGCGATTGGTCGCTGACGTTTCAGCTCGGCCCGAATTCGCTGAAGGAGTTCAATCCGCTGCCGCTGCTGCAACACGTGTTGATGGAGGTGCCGGCACTGCGCGTGCGCGGCGGCGTGATCTTCACGGTGCTGTCGGAGCTCTACACCAACGCGCTCGATCACGGCGTGATCGGGCTGAGTTCGGTCGTCAAATCGACCGCCAACGGATTCACCGACTACTACCGCCGCCGCCTCGACGCGCTGAACGCGCTGGCGGACGGCTACGTGCGGTTCGAGTTCGTCAGCCGCGCGTCCGACGCCGGCGGCTACCTCAAGATCCGGGTACTCGACAGCGGGCCGGGGTTCGACACGTCGATTGTCGCCGCGGCCCGTGCGCAAACTGCGAACGTGTATCACGGTCGCGGCTTGAATTTGCTGTTTCAATTGTGCGACTCGCTCACGTTTCACGGTGCCGGCAACGATGTCGAAGCCTGTTTCCGCTGGGGGGACGGCGATGTCCCGAATTGATCAACGCGCGATCGGCGAACTGCGCGAGCTGATGGGCGACGATTTCGGCGCGCTGATTCAGGCGTTCGCCGCGGATTCGCACGCGCAGATTCGAGAGATCGACGCTGCGCTCGCGAAAGCGGATGCCGAACGGGTCCGCCGCTACGCGCACAGCTTGCGCGGCGCCTGCGTGAACCTCGGCGCCAACGACCTCGCCGAGCTGTGCGAGCAAGTGGAGGCCTCGGGCCGCGCCGGCGACTGCAGCGCGGCGGGGACGTTGATGGCGTCGGTGAAACGCGAATTCGCAGCGGTCGGCGACGAGCTGTCGCACTACGTACGGCACTGACGGCGCGGGTCCATCCCGAGATAGCGTTCGAGCGACGTCCTTCGATCCACGCATTCCGTCGACACACGACGCGGTTGTGCTATCTCTGCGCCGCCGCGGCGCGCCGAGCGAACGAGCGTCCGCCGGATCCATTTCCGCCTGGCCGAGCCCCAACGGTTCGACAGCGCCGCCCGCCGCAGCCGAATGTCGTTGCTTGCGGCAATTCGTCGTGCCAGATTCGTCGGACCTTGAGGGGGAGAGAGATCGATGCGTATCGTCGGAACGATCGTCGAAGCCGAATCGGGAAAACCGTTGAGCGGTCTGCAAGTACGCGCGTACGACAAGGACTTCCTGTTCGACGACAAACTCGGCACTGCGGTGACGGATGGCCAAGGCAAGTTTCGAATCGACTACTACGAGATCGACTTCAGCTTGCTGTCCGGGCTCGAAACGGTGCCCGAGCTCTACTTGCGGGTGTTCGACGCGACGCGCAAGAAGCTGCTCTATTCGACCGAGAAAGAGATCCGCAAGGGTCATCTCGTCGAAGAGCGGTTCGACGTCAAGATTCCGAAGGCGAAGCTCGGCTGAGGCGAGACTCGGCGCGGTCGAGCGCAGCCGTCGGGCGGGCTCGTACCGTCAGTTCGATGTCGCGCGTCGTCATGGCGTCTGCAGCCCACGCATCAATGCAATAAGACCGCGTCGCCGGTCGCGATGGTGCCGGACGATACGACGACACCGTACACGCCGGCACACGGCTTCTCGGTATTGTCGGCGAACGGCAGCCGATTGTGCGACGTCAACGTTCGCAGCACCTCGATGTCGCGCGGCAGGCCGTCCTGTTCGAGCGTCGTGATCACGCAGCGCGGATCGGGCATGACGATGCGAACGCGCAGCGCGGCGCCGATCGCGAGCGTACCGCCGACCCAGGCGTTCTCGACGAAGCCGCTGTCGCGCGCGGCGACGACGACGTTCATGCGGAACCGCCGCGCATCGAAGCGCGTCTGCGGCCGCAGTGCGCTCAGTCGATCGAGCGTCGCCGTCGTCAGCACCGACAGCGGAAACGCGTCGAAGAATGCGCCGACCGGCACCGGTGAACGCGCGCCGAGTCGCTGCCACAGTGCCGACCCGAGCGG
>DASRZO010000023.1:0-3085 GCA_035686405.1 Pseudomonadales bacterium
TTCACGCCGGGTCCGACCATGCCGAGCCACGTCTGGCCGATGTCGTTCGAATAGTCGCCGTGGATCCACGCGAAGCCATCGTTCACGCAGCCTTGGCTCGGGCTGGGGCACGGGCTGAACGTCTCGAAGAAGTAGTCCGGCTCGGAAAACATCGTGAACGACATCGTCCGCTGCGGGTCCGCATTGATCATGTGGATCGCCTTCAGCGTCGGCGCGTCGACGAGATATCGCGCGACCGGCGTTAGTTGCGTCGCGTCAATGTACGGGTCGAACGCTTCGAGATTAGCGGCCGCTTGCTCGAACGCGCGCAACGTCGGGTTCAGCACCACGTTGCCGGCTGCGTCGACCGCCTGCGGTTGGCCGTTGATGTAGAAGCTCGGCGCCGAGTCGAACGAAATGTCGTAACCGGTGTTCGCGATCGTCGCACCGATCAGCCATTTCATGTTGTAGCCGACCTCCCCAACGAGCGGACCATTCTGCGCGGCGGGCGGCCACACGGTCGGTCCGTTCCATGGCGTGGCGCCGCCGTTCGTCACATCGAAGATGCCGTGCTGCGGATTGCCCGCGGCGGTGTTGTACACGCACGGTGTGTTCACGCCGTCGCAGTTCTGTGCCGTCTCGCCGGCGAAGTGATCATTCTCGTCGGCCGTCACGATGAAGAGCGTGTTGCCTTGGTTGATGCCGTCGGCAGCGAGTCGTGCGAAGAATTTCGCGAACGCATCGTCGTAGTCTTTCAGCGCGGCGACGTAGCCCGCTTCGCCGGGGCCGTACGCGCCGCCGCCCGCGTGGTTGTCGTGCACGTCCGAGATGTAGGCGAACGTCACAGGAATGCCGGCCTCCTGCATCTGCGCGACGTAGGCGAGCGACGTCGCCGCCGGCATGCTGTCGAAGCCGGGGAATCCGGGCTGGCCGAAGCCGTCGGTAATCGGCTTGCCGTTGAGATCGTTGACCGCGGCCGCACCGCCGGTGATCGCCGGGTTCGTGTACTTCGCGCCGAACAGCGCTTGGAAACCGGTGTATCCGGCCGGCTCGTCGAGCAACGGATCGGGTTTCGCATTCGGATTGCCGAGGCAAACGCTGCGCGCGGCGATGCCGCCCGCGGTGTTGCCGCAATGCACTGCGATGCCGACGAAATCGGTCTGCGCGAGTGTTCGCGCACCGGTCCCGGACGGCGCGGTTTGCGACGCTTTGCCTTCGTTCCATTCGGGCGAACCGACGCCGAAGAGCGTCGTCAGGTCACCGGTCGGATCGGTCGACGTCGGTCCGTAGACAGTCGCCCCGACCGCATGCGGCAGGGTGAGCGCGGTCGTCAACGTGAGACCGGTGCCGCCGGCACCGGCGGTGCCCGCCGCGGCAATCGTCGCGGTCTCTGCGTTTGCGCCGGCGTCGATCGTGATCGTCTTGCCGGCCGTCAGCCCCGAGACGCTGCCGACCTTGATCGTCGTCGCGCCGACATCGGCCGCTGCCGCGAGCGGCGTCGGCCCGCCGTTGACGAATACCGCACCGTTGTTCTCGAGCACCGTGTTCGCGACGGACACGTTGCCCACGTCGCAACCGGCGCGCGTGTACGCAACCCACGGTGCGGGCGTCGTCTTCGCGCCACCCGAGTCGGCGTTCACCATGTTCGGCAACGTATCGGCGGGCGCCGACACCGGCGCGGTCCAGTACTTGAACGCGGACGTGAACGTCGGGACGCCGGTGGCCGTGTTGTAGTAGTCGTACGAATTGGAAACCGTCACGCCCATCCGGTCGGGGTTCAGTCCGGTGAGCGAGCTCAAGATGCCGCCCGCGGTGTGGGAGATCAGGATCGTGTAGTGCTTGTTCAGCACCGTGCCGTTGCTTTTCAAGAAATTCAGCAGGTTGGGCATTTGCTCCAGATCCGAAGGCACGTTCGGGTTGTCGCGTCGGAAGTGCACGTTGTCGAACTGGATGTAAATGACGTGCTTGATGTCGCCGTGCGCCGATTGGAGACGGCAACCGCCGTCGTTCGCCAGCGCTGCGAGCGGCGTCAATGCGCCGATCATCGCGGACACCAGCACGTAGCGCAGCGCGCGACGCAAAGGCGAGGAGACCGAATGCTTCGCTCTTCGATTCATGATGACTCCTGTGAATTCGCCGAAGGACCCGAGGGAACGCCTCACCTATATCGGCGCAAGTTGACATTGCGGTGAAGATTTCGTGACGCGTTCGATTGTCGAGCCGTGCGTCGACGGCCCTCGGGCGGCGAGTGAAACCACCCCCCAATGGAGTCGTTGGGAACTACTACGGCATGGATCTGCGTATCGCCGTGCGAAGCGGCGATCGCGTTCGCCGACGCGCGCGGCGTGCTGCTGACGCCGGGTTGGCCGCTGCGAGTACCGGCGCTGCTCGCGGAAGGGCGCGCGTGTCTCGGTGAAACCGAAGCGGCGCGCTACCACTTCACGGTGGCGACCGATGCGGCGTTGCGGCCCGGCCTCAACGCGGAGATCGAGCCGCTGCTCCATTTGGGAAGGGCCATCGGTTTGGTCGACGATCACGCGCAGCGGTCGCTGCTCGTGCGAAGACAAACCCTGCTGGAACGCACGAGCGACGATCCGCAGGCGGCGGCGTAGGGCACCTTCCGTCGGCCTTTGCGCGGCGGCGGCCGTTGCCTCGTCGGCAGCGCGCGATCACCGCAACTTCAACGGCGGCGCCATTCCGATCAACGCCAAGAGTCCCCACACGGCGAGCGCCATGCCGCCGCAAAAATACAAGACGAGAAACAAGTGGAACGCGACGGGATTGTCGGCCCGGGTGGGCATCCAGCGGCCGCGCAGGCCGTTCGCTCCGGCGGGCAGCACGCCGGCGCGATAGCCTTGCCACGCGACGGCGAGAATGCCGCTGCCGAAGGCGAGCAGCACCAATGCGCTGACGATCTGCGGCAGCATCACGCCGACGCACTCGAGAATTTGCGCGCGGCGACGAGGACGCCGATCACGACGAGGCTCAGCACCGCGACCTGCAGAATTTCGAACGGCCACAGGTTGTGCGACGTCGGGTCGCTCGCGGTACCGAGGACGATGCGCGCCACGACGAAACCGGTCATCACCGCCGGCACCGCCGCGGC
>DASRZO010000024.1:0-25763 GCA_035686405.1 Pseudomonadales bacterium
AGCGGCTCAAGGTGCTCGCCGACGCGGTCGCGGACGAACTGCTGATCGTCATGCGGGTCTATTTCGAAAAGCCGCGCACGACCATCGGTTGGAAAGGCCTCATCAACGACCCGGATCTCGACGGCTCGTTTCACATCAACAAAGGCCTGCGGCTCGCGCGGCAGCTGCTGGCCGACGTCGCCGCGATCGGGTTGCCGGCAGGCACCGAGTTCCTCGATACGACGTTCGGACAGTTCTACGCTGACCTCATCAGTTGGGGGGCGATCGGCGCACGCACCGCCGAGAGCCAGATCCACCGCGAGCTCGCGTCCGGATTGTCGATGCCGGTCGGCATCAAGAACCGGACCGACGGCAACGTGCAGGTCGCTGCCGATGCGCTGCTCGCCGCAGCGCGGAGCCATCTGTTTCCGTCGCTGACGAAGGAAGGCGCGCCGGCGATCCTCGAGACGACCGGCAATCCGTACTGCCACGTGGTGTTGCGCGGCGGTTCGCAGAGCGGACCGAACTACGATGCCGCTGCGGTCGCGGCAACGTGCGCGTTGCTCGCGAAGGCGGCCCTGCCGGAGCGCGTGATGATCGACGCGAGTCACGGCAACAGCGAAAAGAACCCGGAGAAGCAAGTCGACGTCGTCGATTCCATCGTCCGGCAGAAGCTAGCAGGCGACCGCGCGATCCGTGCGCTGATGCTCGAAGGCCATCTGCACGCCGGGCGACAGGATCTCGGCTCGGCGCCGCTCCGGCGCGGCGTCAGCATCACGGACGCTTGCCTGTCGTTCGAGCGCACCGACGCGTTGCTGCGCGACCTGGCGAAGCGCTTGGCGCGACGCTAGAGTCGGAGCGGGGGACGTCACCAGGGACCGTAGCATGTTGACTCGCATCGACCGGGTTCTGATCACTGCGCACGACGCCGCGGCCGTGGCGAACCGTTGGGTCGAACTGCTCGACGCGCAGCCGCTGCGCGAAGACGCGGTCGCGGTTCTCGGCGCGAAGCGCATCGTGCTCGGCGTCGGCGACGCGGAACTCGAAATTCTCCAACCGACGCAACCGGGACCGATCGCGCGGCATCTCGCCGCCGGCGGCGGCGCATTCGCGGCCGGCGTCGCAACGCGCAACATTCACCGCATGCGTCGGCGGTTTGCCGAAGCCGGCATCGTACCGACGCAGTTCGGACAGCAGTTCCTCGTCGACGCCGGTCGGCTCGGCGTGCCGGGACTCAACGTGGTCGTCAGCCCGCATGTCGATCGACCGCGCTACGGCCTGATGACGAACCTGTATGAAGTGACGCATCTGACCGGCGACCCGAATGGCGCTGCCGCCGCGATCGCGCGCATGTTCGACCTGAAGTCGCGCAACTTCGTGCCGATTCACTCCGCGGCCTTCGGGTACGACGGCGTGCTGACGCTGTTCGATCCCGACGCCCTGCATCGCATCGAGACGATCAACCCGTTCGACCGCACGAAGACGATGGGCCGCTACTTCGACCGGTACGGGCCTCGGCTATACATGTGTTACGGCGAGACGGACCGTTTGTCGGAGCTGCGCGATCGCTTGAAAAGACTCGCGCCGAGCGATTGGACCGGCAACGACGCCGACCAGAACGGGCTCTTCGTACATCCGCGCGCACTCGGCGGCGCGATGCTCGGCGTCAGTCGCGAAACGTACGCGTGGACATGGTCAGGTAGACCGGACCGCGTGAAACCCCTTTAGCGGTTCGTTGGCTATTGCGGCGGCGCGTTGCGGCCGATGAAATCCTCCGTCGTATTGACGCGCGGATACGGCTCGGTCGGCACCGGTACGCCGAGGAAACGGCACAGCGGTTCCCAGCCCTGGCTCGCTTCGAACACCAGCAACCGCGATTCGGGCACCGTCGCCTTCACGTACTCGTTGTGCGCGTTGTACACGGCGATCGCGTGCGCGCGGTCTTCCACACGTCCATCGAACACGTACTCCCAGACCACGTCGTTCGCCCATTCGCCCATGCGCCGAACGTTCGGGTCGTCCGAGTTGCGCAACGCCGACGACGACCGATAGATCGTGTTCATCACGCTCGTGTGCCATGCGACCGGGTCGCGCAAAGACAGGATCACCTTCGCGTTCGGGTACAGTTTCGCGTGCGTTTCCCACAGATTGCACGACGGCCAATCAACCGTGGCGCGATAACCTTCGTACAGCTTTTCCCAATCGACGGGCTCGCCTCGATGCGCGGCGGCCCACATCGGTACGTGTTCGGGATGCCCGAACACCTCCATCATGTGATAGCACTTGTCGAAGCCGAGCTTCTCGAGCGCCAACTTCAACGACAGCGTGCCGGTTCGGCCGAATCCGGCTCCGATCACATCCAACGCCATTGCAGTACTCCGTGTCCCCTTCGTTACATCGTCCGGCGTTAAATCGTCCGGCGCCGCCGCGTTCCGGCGCCGCATCGCCCCGTGTGCCTCGTCAGGCGTTGCGTTGGCGAGCCCAATCCCGCGCCTCGGCGCTCGACACCCAATCGATCGCGTTCTTGATCAGCGTCCGATAGTGCGGGTTCGCATACGCCTGCGGATCGTCGCCGCATTGCAGATAGACGATCGGACTGTTGCGATGGTGCTTCACCCAACCGATCAAGTCGCTGCCGCGCGGGTGCGACCAGCCTTCGTTCGAGAACATCTTCCCTTCGCGCACGACCTTCGCCGCCGAATAGAAGTTGCGCTCCTCGAATGAATGGCCGCTGCGCAGGAGCGGCACGACGTCGGCCTCGAACACTTCGTACAGATACAGCTCGTCGGTGATCGAGAACGTCGGCGGAAGTCCGCGCGTGACAGGGTGGTCGGCGACGACGCGCACCTCGTGCGCGACGCCGTGCCGGTATCCGGAATCTTGGCGTTTCGTGCCGCGCAGTTCGCCCGGCAAGTACAGGAAGCGTCCGCCGACGATGTCCGCGTAGCGGTCCCACGCCGGCCACCCCGCGATCGCATGGTGCAGGAACACCAAGCCGAAGCCCTGCTCCAACAGTTCTTCGATGTGGCGCTCGAACTCCGCCGGCGGCTCGATGAAATCCGGCGGTCCGTCGGGCCTGAACCGTATTCCCGGCATGTCGTACAGGACGAAGGCGTCGTACGGCGCCGCGAGCTTCGGATCGAAAAACACCTGTGCGGCCGGCTGCTCGACGTGCGTCCACCGGACGCCGCCGAGCGAGTCGAATACCTCGAAAAATGCGTCGCGCCGAAACGGATGCCCCTTCGTGATCAGAAGGATCTCCTTGTCGCGCGCGCTAGTGTCGTGTCCCACTAGATCCCCTACAATCGTTGGTCAGTCGCCGGAGCCCCCATGTCGCGCGCATCGCCAGAACCGAACTCCAACAAGACCTGGCAACAAACGAAGAGCGAGAACACCCGCAATACGATTCTCGACGCGGCAATCCGGTGCTTCTACCGGTTCGGCTACAACAATACCACCACGGAGAAGATAGCCAACGAGGCCGGTGTGTCTCGCGGTGCGATGCTGCACCATTTTCCGTCGCGTTCCGATCTGATCAAGGCCGCTGTCGGGCATCTGAACGAGAAGCGCTTGGAGCTCTTCCGCCGCGAAGAGAACCGGGTGCAGGGCGACGCCGCACATACCCGCGTCGACGAGGGGATCGATACCTATTGGGCGCAGCTGAATACGCCGTACTTCGTCGTCTTTCACGAATTGCAGATCGCAGCGAGGACCGACCCCGAGCTCTACAGCGTGTTGATTCCGGCGATCGAAGAACTCGACCGCGAATGGGCGATCACGGTGCGCGAAGTCTTCCCCGACCTCGCGGCGTCGCCGGAGATCATCCGTGCGAACTGGCTGACGCTGCTGCTGCTCGAAGGCATGGCTGCGAACCTGCATACGCGGCGGCTGACGAAGGTCGTCGACGATCTGCTGGTGTGGTTGAAGACGGAGTTGCGGCAATCGTTCTTTCGCGACGTGCTGACCTCGCTCGACCGCGAATCGGCGAAGCTCGAACGCGAATCGAAGAACGAAACGGCGAAGAAGCCGCGCCGACCGAAAGCTCGCAACGGCGCGGCCGCATCCGCGCGTCCGCGCGCCAAAGCAAAACGCGGACGCAAGGCATGAAGGCGGTGCGAACGTTCGACGTCGTCATGCCGCAAGCACGCATCGCGGTCGCCGACGGCGGCGGCGACAAGCCGGCGGTGTTGCTGATTCACGGCAATTCCGCGTGCAAAGAGATCTTCGCCCACCAATTCGAATCGCCGCTCGCGCAGCGCTATCGCTTCGTTGCGTTCGATTTGCCCGGCCACGGCGCGTCGAGCGATGCAACGGATCCGGAGGCGACGTATTGCATGACCGGCTACGCCGACGTCGCGCTCGCCTTGCTGGCACACCTCGACATCGTGCGCTGCGCGGTGTTCGGCTGGTCGCTCGGCGGCCACATCGGCATCGAGATGCTGGCGCGCGACGTCGACATCGCCGTCGACATCGCCGGGCTGGCGATCACCGGCACGCCGCCGATCGGCCACAAACCCGAAGATTTCGCGGCCGGCTTCAAGCCGGTCGAACACATGGATCTGACGGGCAAAGAGCAATTCAGCGAGGCCGACGCGATCGCCTACGCGCGCGAAACTGCAGGATCGTCGGCGTCGTTTCTCGAAGCGGCGGTCCGACGCACCGACGGACGCGCACGGCGTTTGATGCTCGCGGCCGCGATGGCGGGTCGCGGCGCCGATCAACGCCGCGTCGTCGAGACGAACCCGACGCCGCTCGCGGTCATCACCGGCGCCGACGAGCCGTTCGTCGACAACCGCTTCCTCGAGCGATTGGCGTATCGGAATTTGTGGGACGGCCGCGTGCACGTGGTCGAGCGCACCGGTCACGCGCCGTTCTGGGAACGGCCCGACGCGTTCAACGCGCTGTTCGCGCGCTTCCTCGGCGACGTGTTGCGCTAGACGGCAGGACTCCCACGACCGCACCGACGACCAGATTGAGGCGCAATCGACTCATTTGGCTTCGGGCGCGGTTCGGGCGCGGGCGATCGAGCCGCCGGGCGAGTCGCCTCGCGACCGTCAGCCGGCGCCGCCGGCCGCGACCACGGTCACCGTGATCTTCTTCGAGATCACCGGCGGATCGTGCGGAATGTGCAGGTAGTTCGCGAACACCAGTTGCAGCGTGTGTTTGCCCGGCGGCAGCGTCAGCTTCGTTTCGGTCTGACCCTTGCCGAAGTGCAGCATGTGTTCGTTGGCCGGTAGCGGCGCACGCATGTCGGGCATCTGATCGACGTCGACCAACAGGTGGTGATGGCCGCTGTTCGGCGTATCGTCGCCCGCCGGTGCGATCGTCATCCCTTTCACGCCGAACTTCACCGTGAACGGCGAGGTCACCGTCGCGCCGTCGGCGGGCTCGATGATGTACACCGCGGCACCCGGCGGCGACGGCGATACTTCCGGCGGATCGGGCTGCACGGTCGGCGTTTGCGCGAACGCGGACACGGCGACGGCCGCGATCGCGATCAGACCCAGCAGTGCTTTCTGCATCGTTCCTACTCCCACGCTGTATTACAGACGGTATACACGCACGGCCGTGTCGTGGAACAGCGCCGCTTTCTCGGTGTTGGACGCGCCGGCCGCGATCTTCTTGAACGCATTCCACAACGTGCGGTACGAGCAGCTCGCCTTGTCGACCGGGAAATTGCTCTCGAACATGCAGCGCTCCGGGCCGAAACAGTCGATCGCGTGGCGATAGTAATCGCCGCCCGCGGCGACCAACTCGTCCGACGTCGCCGGCCGCTCGCGTTTGTGGAAGCCGAATCCGTTGATCGGCATCGCGATGCCGCCGAGCTTCGCGACGACATTCGGACATTTCGCAAGTTCGGTGATCGAACGTTTCCACAGCGCGAACACTTCGGCGCCTTTGCCCTCGTACGGACCGATGCCGAGCGGGCCGCCGAAGTGGTCGAGGATGATCGTCGTATCCGGAAATGCGCGCGCGAGGTCCGTGAGCTCCGGAATCTGCGGGTGATACAGCCACGCATCGAAGCTCAAACCGCGTTTGCCGAGCTCGCGAAAGCCCTGCCGAAAGGTCTTGTCGAGCAACATGCCGCGCGTCGGGTTCGTGTGCGATTTGCGCACTTGATCCGACGCGTCCCAACCGGCCGCGTGGCGAATGCCTTTGAATCGATCGCCGACCGCCATGTGCGCATCGAGCACTGCGCCGACGCGCTCGCCCAAGTTCAGGTCGGCGAGACCGACGATACCCTTGCACGCGCGAATGGCGCCGTAGCCGCCACTCGCGCTCATCGCCGCGATGCCGTTGACGAACTCGGTTTCACCGACGCATTTGAGGGGCGCCGGACCGTCGGCGCGATACATCGAACCGCATTCGACGAACACGGTGGACACCACGTTGTGGCCCGAGCCGGTATCGAGCAGTAACTCGTCGAGCAGATAGCGGCTGTTCGGAAAGTCCCACAAGTGATGGTGCGGATCGCAGATCGGCAACTCCGGTTCGAGCACCGGTTCGTTCACTTGCGCAAGCCATGTCGCCTGGTCCATTTCGCCTCCCTTTGTCTGCCGCTGTCGGTTCGCAACCGTGCCGACACGTCGCGATCGCGCCCGCGCCTCGCCGTCAGTAGCGCTCGATGACGTGCTTCGCGAAATCGGCGTAACTCTCGCGCGCGCACGCCATCGGCGGCAGCAACGTCACTTCCTTCAGCCCGCCGCGCTCTTGCTCGCGCAGCATCGCGATGATCTCGTCCGGCTCGCCGACGAGCCCGCCGGACGCGCGAATCATCGCCGGCGTGATGAATTTGCGTTCCTCCGGCATCAAGTACGTGCAATGGCCGTCGTGCACCCGCAGATGCCGCTCCCGTTCGGGAATCCGCTCGACGTGCGCGAGATATTGGTCCCACACGTCGCGCACTTCCGGGCGAATGAAGGCATCCGAACCGCTCTCCCGATACAGTTCCCACCAAAAATGCAGGCTCGCCGACACCATCGACCCGACCTGGTCGATCACGCGTTCGGACGTCAGCTTCTCGCCGGGCCGCAGCACGCAGCTGAACGTCAGCGCGGCGGTGTGGAACGAATCGTCGAACGCGCGACCCGCCGCTTCGGCGCCGGCCCGCGCCTTCTTCAAGTTGTTGGCGAATACCGCGTTCGGTTCGCCCCCCGCCGAGATGCGCCCGTCGCCGTACCGCCCGGCCGCCGCGAGCGCGAGCGGACCGTTCGCCGCGACGTAGATCGGCACCGGCCGCTCGACGTTGAAGAACCCCATACCGCGGTGCAGGAAGCGAATCGGCTTCGTCACGCCGTTCAACGTGTACTCGACCTCTTCGCCGTGCAACAGCGCGCGCACGACGCGCAGATATTCCGCGAATACCTTCGGCTTCACGGCATCCATACCCATCACGCGCATCGCGGTGTGGCCGGTGCCGATGCCGAGGAACACACGGCCCGGCGCGAGTTGGTTGATCGTCGCGATCGAGTGCGCGGTCACCGGCGCGATGCGCGTGCCGACGATCGCGACGCCGGTGCCGATCTTCATCCGCTGCGTGTGCGCCGCGACGAGCGCGAGCACGGCGTAGCAGTCGGACCAGATCATCTGCGAGTCCGGCACCCAGCCGTGATCGAAACCCATCTCTTCGGCATCGACGAGCAAGCGCCAATCGTCGATGCGCGTCGCGACCATCGCGCCGAATTTCATGTCCCTCCCCCCAATTCACTCGTTTGGACGGCCGACCGTTTGGTCGTTCGACCCGTACCGGCGGCCGACTGTCCGATGGCCGACCGAACCGGAGCGCCGCTGCGATCGCGCGCTCAGTACACCACGACGGACCGAATCGACTTGCCCTCGTGCATCAGATCGAACGCGTGGTTGATGTCCTTCAGCGGCATCGTGTGCGTGATCAGGTCGTCGATGTTGATCTTGCCGTTCATGTACCAGTCGACGATCTTCGGCACGTCGGTGCGACCCTTCGCACCGCCGAACGCCGTGCCGCGCCATACTCGGCCCGTCACCAATTGGAACGGCCGCGTACTGATTTCCTTACCGCTGCCGGCGACACCGATGATGATGCTCTCGCCCCAGCCCTTGTGGCAGCACTCGAGCGCTTGCCGCATCACGTCGACGTTGCCGATGCACTCGAACGAATAGTCGACGCCGCCGCCGGTCATCGCGACGATCTCGGCGACGAGGTTGTCGACCTCTTTCGGGTTGATGAAGTCGGTCATCCCGAATTTCTCCGCGAGCGGTTTCTTCGCCGGATTCGTGTCGATGCCGATGATGCGGTTCGCGCCGACCATGCGCGCGCCCTGGATCACGTTGAGGCCGATGCCGCCCAAGCCGAACACCGCGACGTTCGCGCCGGCTTCGACCTTTGCCGTGTTGATCACCGCGCCGATGCCGGTCGTCACGCCGCAGCCGATGTAGCAGATCTTGTCGAACGGCGCGTCTTCGCGAATCTTCGCCACCGCGATCTCCGGCAGCACCGTGAAGTTCGAGAACGTCGACGTGCCCATGTAGTGGTGCAGCGGCTTGCCTTTGAACGAGAAGCGGCTGGTGCCGTCCGGCATCACGCCCTTGCCCTGCGTTTCGCGGATCGCCTGGCACAAGTTGGTTTTGCCCGACGTACAGAACTTGCACTGCCGACATTCCGGCGTATAGAGCGGAATCACGTGATCGCCCTTCTTCACCGACGTCACGTTCGGCCCGACGTCGACGACGATGCCCGCCCCTTCGTGGCCCATGATCGCCGGGAACAGTCCTTCCGGATCGTTGCCGGACAGCGTGTACGCGTCGGTGTGGCAAATGCCGGTCGCTTTGATCTCGACCAGCACTTCGCCCGACTTGGGCCCTGCCAACTGCACGGTCTCGATCGACAACGGTTGACCGGCAGCGAACGCGACCGCAGCGCGCACGTCCATGAAGAGTCCTCGATAGATCGCAGCGTGGAGCGCCGAGGCTACCGCGCGCGCGTGCGAATGCAACCCGTGGAATACCTTTTTCGAGGTGCACGCGTGCGCTACGTTTCGCAGGGGCCGATCGACAGGGGTGAACGTGCCGCGCGATTCCGAGATCCGTCCGTTACGGCCGCTCGCCTGATGCCGGCGCTACCCTCGCCGCACGCGGCGGTCGCGTTGCTACTGACCGGCGTCGCATTCTGGATGTTCGTGCGCGCCCGGCTACGGATCGAATTGATCTGTCTGCTGGTGATCGCCGCGCTCGCCTTGGTGTTCTACGTATTTCCGATCCCGCGTGCGCAAACCGGCTCGCCGAGCGGCATGGAGATCGCGTTCGGCGGCTTCGGCCACCCGGCGCTGGTCGCCATCTGCTGCTTGATGATCATCGGCCGCGGCCTCGTGATGACCGGGGCACTCGAGCCGGCCGCGCGCGTGCTCGCGCGACTGTGGCAGTTCTCGCGCACGCTCGGCATGTTGTGCACGCTGCTCGGTTGCATGTTGATCAGCGGTTTCGTCAACGACACGCCGGTGCTGGTGCTCATGCTGCCGATTCTGCTGAACCTGTCGCAGCGCGCCGGCGTGATGGCGTCGAAGACGTTGATGCCGGTGAATTTCGCGATCCTGATCGGCGGCATGGCCACGACCATCGGCACGTCGACGAACGTACTCGTCGTTTCGATCGCGTCGGACATGGGTCTGCCGCCGATCGGCGTCTTCTCGTTCACGCCGATCGTCGCGATCGC
Source organism: Pseudomonadales bacterium (assembly GCA_035686405.1). Lineage (GTDB taxonomy): Bacteria > Pseudomonadota > Gammaproteobacteria > Pseudomonadales > Azotimanducaceae > DATJGR01. The sequence goes on from DASRZO010000024.1 coordinate 9,668, forward strand.
GGCGCTGGTCGCGTTTCCATATTTATGGCTGATCGCGCCGCGGCTTCTGCCGGTGGTCGCAACCGACGCGAAGGGACCGAACCGGCTGTACAACGCGATGCTGTACGTCGGCGAACGTTCGTCGATCGTCGGCGCGACGCTCGCGGGCCTCGCCGAGAAGTTGCACGTGACGCTGCCCGTCGGCGTGCTGCGACACGGACACGCGCTCGACGATACCGCCGCGATTGCCGCCGGCGACCGGATTCCGATCATCGGTACGATCGATCAACTGCGCGAGACCGCCGAACAGTGCCGCGTGTCGCTGGCACCGGACAGCGTCCTGAACGACATTCGCGAAACGCGCGACGCCGCAAAAGAGGACCGCCGCCTGGCCGAAGTGGCGATCGGCGGCGATTCGACGCTGGTCGGCAAGTCGGTGCGCGCCGCGCGCATCGCCGACCGCTTCGGAATCGCCGTGCTCGGTGTGCACCGCCCAGCCGACACCCACTTGTTCCGCAGCCGCATTGCCGCGGTCGAACGGCTCGACGTCGGCGACATCCTGCTGGTCGACGGCTCGTCGGACGCGCTCGTCGAGTTCGAACGCAGCGAAGGCGTGATGGTGTTGCGCGACGTCCTCGAACTGCCGCGCACCACGAAAGCGCCGTTGGCGCTCGTGATCACCGCCGCGGTCATCGTGCTGGCCGCGTCGAAACTGCTGCCGATCGCGATCGCCGCGCTCGCCGGCACGATCGCCATGTTGGCGACCGGCTGCGTACGTTACGAAAACCTCGGCCGAGCGTTGTCGGTCGAAGTGATCGTGCTGGTCGCCGCGAGCATTGCGCTCGGGCGCTCCCTCGAGGAGACCGGTGCCGCGAGTTGGCTCGCGTCGATTCTCGCGTTGGGACTCACCGGCGTGGCGCCGTCGGTCGTCGTCGGAGCACTGATGGTGTTCGCGATGCTGTTGACGAATTTCGTGTCGAACACGGCCGCCGCCGCGATCACGACGCCGCTCGCGATCAGCCTCGCGACACAGCTTTCGATCCAACCCGAACCGCTCGTACTCGCCGTGCTGTTCGGCTGCAATCTGTGCTACATCACGCCGATGGCTTACCAGACGAATCTGTTGATCATGGGCGCTGCCGGCTATGCGTTTCGCGACTTCGTCCGCGTCGGTCTGCCGCTGGCGCTGATCATGATCGCGACCCTCGCGTTCCTGCTGGTCCGGCACTTTAATATGTAGCGGAAACGACGCCTCGCGGGTCCGCCGACGAAACCAATGTGAAATTCACGCGATCGCTCCCGCCTTGGCGCCACTACGTGCCGATCGTCGACACGCTCGCACACTACAAGCGCCGCGATTTGGGCGGCGACGTCATGGCCGGCGTGATGGTCGGCGTCGTCACGGTGCCGCAGGCGATCGCGTATGCGTTCCTCGCCGGGCTACCCGCCGAAGCCGGGCTGTACGCGAGCCTCGTACCGCCGCTGATCTATGCGCTGTTCGGCTCCTCGCCGATGCTGTCGGTCGGCCCGGTCGCCGTCGTCGCGATCATGGTCGCCGAAGCCGCACGCACTCACGCGGTACCGTTCACGGAGGCGTACCTCGCGGTGACCGCGACGATCTCGCTGCAGACCGGCATCGCGCTGTGGCTGCTGCGGATGTCGCAGATGGGCGGGATCGTCAATCTGCTGAGTCACCCGGTGATCTCCGGCTTCATCAACGCCGCCGCGATCATGATCATCCTGAGCCAATTGCCGGCGCTGACCGGAATCCCGGGCGCCGAAGGCGGGCCGTTCAGACAAGCCGAGCACTTGCTCGCCGACATCGGCTCGGTGAATCCGGTCGCGCTCACGATCGGCATCGCCAGCATGGCCGTGCTGGGCATCGTACGCCGCTACGGCTTCTACGCCGCGCGACCGTTCCTGCGACGCGTCGGTCGCAATCACGCCGTCACGCGGTCAGGACCCCTCCTCGTCGCGATCATCGCCATCGTGGCGGTCACGCTGCTGCACCTCGATCGCCGTTACGGCATCGCGACGGTCGGCGTCATACCGGCCGGCTTGCCGAAGCTCGGCCTGCCGTCGTTCGACTTCGCACTGTGGATGGACCTGATTCCGGCATCGGCGATGATCGCACTCGTCGCCTACGTGCAGAGCTTCTCGATCGCGACCCAGCTGGCACAGCGCAAGCACGAACGCGTGAGTCCCAATCAGGAATTGATCGCGCTCGGCGCCGCCGACATCGGGGCCGCGTTCACCAACGGCATGCCGATCGCCGGCAGCATGACGCGCTCGACCGGCGGCGGCCGCACGCGCCTCACCGGCGTCTTCGGCTTGCTGTTCGTCGCGATCATCCTGCTGTGGGGCACACCGCTGTTCGGCGCGCTGCCGCACGCGGCGCTCGCGGCGATCATCATCGTGTCGGTCGCCGACTTCATCGACTTCGACCCGATCTACCGCTACTGGAAATTCTATCGGCACGACAGCATCACGCACGTGGTTGCGCTGCTCGGCGTGCTCGCCTTCGGCGTCGAGCGTGGCCTGCTGATCGGCATGCTGGTCGCCGTCGCGCTGCTGATCCGCCGCTCGAGCCGGCCGCACATCGCGGTCGTCGGTCGAGTCGGCGATTCGCCGCACTTTCGCAGCGAACGCCGCCACCAGGTCGTCACCGACCCGCACGTCATGGTCATCAGGATCGACGAGAATCTGTACTTCGCGAACGCGAATCTCGTCGAAGAACGGCTGCTGCGCCTCGTCGCGCGCAACGCGAACATCCATCACCTGGTGTTGGTGTGCAGCGCGATCAACTTCATCGACACCAGCGGTCTCAGGATGCTCGAGCGGCTCGACCACGCGCTCAGTCGCCGCAACGTCGACATCCATCTGTCGGACGTCAAGGGACCCGTGATGGACCAACTCGTGGCAGCGAACTTTCCGAAGCGGTTGTCCGGGGAGATCTTCTTCAGCGCCGATCAGGCGTTGCGCACGCTCACCGGGCCGGAGCCGGTCGGGTCGACCGACGGCGAGCGGAGCCCGACCGCTGCGCCATGAACGCGCCGCACGTCGGCGCGTTCGACGACGGCCGTCGCATCCGTCGCGCTCGGCTTGTGCCCCCGTAGGGCCTCTGCTATCTAACCCACTTCGCAACGGGGGGCACGACGATGTATCCGGGACACTGGGCGAAGGTGACGCCGCACAAGCCGGCGTTGATCAATGCGGCGACCGGTGCGACCGTCACGTACCAGCAGCTGAACGACACGTCGAACCGGCTCGCGCAATTGATGTATGCGAAGGGGCTTCGGCGCGGCGACCACATCGCGATCTTCATGGAGAACCACGCGCGCTTCTTCGACGTGACGTGGGCCGCGCTGCGCTCCGGTCTCTACATGACGACGATCAACCGGTACCTGACGACCGACGAAGCGGCGTACATCCTCGACAACTGCGAAGCCAAGGTGCTCGTGACGTCGCGACAACTCGCCGAGATCGCCGCCGGGTTGCCGGCCGTGAAGTCGCAATGCAAGACCTGGTTGATGGTCGACGGCGCGATCGACGGCTACGAAGACTTCGACGCAGCCATCGCGAAATATCCCGCGGCACCGTTGGCCGACGAACCGGCCGGCGCGTTCATGTTGTACAGCTCCGGCACGACCGGACGGCCGAAGGGAATTCTGCGCCCGCTGCCGCAGCAGAAAATCTCCGACGACGCGGGCGCGCTCGGCGGCTTGCAGAAGATGCTGTGGAACTTCGGCCAGGACACCGTCTATCTGTCGCCGGCGCCGATGTATCACTCGGCGCCGCTCGGCTTCTCGAGCGGCACGCAAGCACTCGGCGGCACCGTCGTGATGCTGCCGAAGTTCGATCCGATCGTCGCGCTCGAAGCGATCGAGAAATACCGCGTCACCGCGAGCCAATGGGTGCCGACGATGTTCTCGCGGATGCTGAAGCTCGAGCCGCACGAGCGCGAAGGCTACGACCTTTCGTCGCACAAGGTGGCGATCCACGCCGCCGCGCCGTGCCCGAAGCAGGTGAAGCAGCAGATGTTCGATTGGTGGGGGCCGATCCTGTACGAATACTACGGCGGCACCGAATTCAACGGCCTCACGCACGTGACGCCGGACGATTGGCTGAAGCATCCGGGCACCGTCGGCCGCGCCGTGTTCGGCACGCTGCACGTCTGCGACGAGCGCGGCGAAGAAGTGCCGAACGGCGAGAGCGGGCTCGTGTACTTCGAACAACCGCAGATGCCGTTCGAGTATTTCCACGACAGCGAAAAGACGAAGAGCGCGCAACACCCGAAACATCCGGGCTGGAGCGCGCTCGGCGACGTCGGCTACATCGACGACGAGGGCTATCTGTTCCTGACCGACCGCGCGACGTTCATGATCATCTCCGGCGGCGTGAACATTTATCCGCAAGAGATCGAGGATGCGATGGTGATGCATCCGAAAGTGGCCGACGTCGCGGTCGTCGGCGTGCCGAACGAAGATCTCGGCGAGGAAGTGAAAGCAGTGGTACAGCCCGCGCCCGGCATTCAGCCGAGCCCGGAACTCGCAGCGGAATTGCTCGCGTACGCGCGCGAACACATCGCGCATTACAAGTGTCCGCGCAGCGTCGACTTCGAAGTCGAGTTACCGCGTCTACCGACCGGAAAGCTGTACAAGCGGATCTTGAAAGACCGCTACTGGGGTAAGAAGGATTCGCGGATCGTCTAACGGCCGGACACAGGCGTACGGCAGCGAACGAGCGAGTCACACGAGTTTTCGATCCACCGCCACACGCACCACGGAGGCAGCATGAACAAGGTCGAGGGGCTCCACCACATCGCGATCTGCACGGCCGACATGAAGGCACAGATCGAGTATTTCACCGACGTGCTCGGCATGGAGCTCGTTGCGCTGTATTGGATGCACGGCGTGCCGAAGACGTGGCACGGCTTCCTGCGTCTGAACGACGAGAGCTCCGTCGCGTTCGTCTGCAATCCGGCGATCGAAAAGATTCCGGTCGAGTTCGGCAAGACGCATGCCGGCAACCCGGGCGCGAACTGCGCGCGCGGCGTGATGCAGCACTTGGCATTGCGGGTGAAGAACGACGACGAACTGTATGCGATGCGCGACCGCATTCGCTCGAAAGGCATTCCGGTGCTCGGGCCGCTCGACCACGGCATGTGCAAATCGATCTATTTCGCCGGCCTCGAGAACCTGTCGCTGGAATTGTCGACGTCGAAGGAGCCGATCGACGCCCGCGCGTGGATCGATCCGGAAGTCGTCGAGCTCGCCGGCATCTCCCAACTCGAGCTCGCGCGCTACAAGAAGCCGGCGGACTACAAGGATCAAGGCGGCAAGGTGAAGCAGCCCGGCGTCGATGCACCGGGCCCGCACATGACGAACTACCCGCCCGGCGCCTACGAGCGAATGATCACGACGCCGGACGAGGTGGTGCTCGCAAACAGCGAGAATCAGCCGCCGGTGAAAGTGGCTTAGCGCGGTTCGCGATCGGTTCAGCCGATTGCGAATCCTTCGCGCGCGGCTGCTTCGATCAGCCGTTCGTCGAGAGAGACGAATTCAACCGAGGACGGATCGCCGACGGCAGCGGTCAGGGCGGCGGCCAGTTGAAACGCATCCGCTGCTCTCAAGACGTGCACGCGCACGATGCGCTCGGCCACGTTGCCTGCTCGAGCTGAGCAATCCGCTCGTCGTCCGCCAGCGTTCTTTTGTCGACGCGTTCCAACACGGCAATCGGCTCGTCTCGAAGTCGGGATCGACTCGGTTTCAGCGGCCGCGGCCGGAGAGCCACTCGAGCAAGAGCTCGTTCACCCGCGGCGACGCTTGATCGGTGACGAAGTGGCCGACGCCAGGCAACACTTCGAATCGATACGGTCCCGTGACGAACTCTGCAGTCGCTTCCGCCGCGATGCGCCCGACGGTGGCATCCTGATCGCCCCATAGATACATCGTTGGAACGGTCACCTTCGGCACATCCGGCAGCGCGAGCGCGCCGCCGGCGAGCCGCGGTGCGCGATACCAGTTGATGGCCGCATCGAGCGCTTCGAAGTTGCCGAGTCGCGTCAGATACGCCGTCACGTCAGCGGCGGAAACGCCTTGATTCCTCAACGTCGCGCGCAAACGGCGCGCGTCGTCCGCGAGCAGTTCGTGCGCGGCATTCGCGTCTTGGAACGCGCGATGGTGGCGCGACCGCTCCGATTGCGCGGTATCGGCCTTCATCGCACGCGCGAATGCCGCCGGATGCGGCCGCGACAACACGGTCAACGTGTCGAGATCGGCGCCGAAGTTCGCCGCGATGAGCCACGACAGTTGCCCGCCCCAATCGTGGCCGACCAAGTGATAGCGCGAATAGCCCAACGACTCGACCATGGCGCGGGCGTCGGCGATCAGGCGATCGGTCGCGTATTTCTCGATTCCGCGCGGCCGCGCGTGGGGCGAATAACCGCGCTGATTCGGCGCGACCGCGAAGTAACCCGCGTTCGCGAGCGCCGGCAGCTGTTCGCGCCAACTGTGGCTCGTTTGCGGAAAGCCGTGCAGCAGAAGGACGAGCGGCGAACCCGGCACGCCGGCGACGTCGGCCTCGAAGACCAGGCCGTCGGCGAGCAGCTCGAGCGGCCGCACGCTCATTTCGCGACCTTGGCCATCAGCTCCGCGACTTTGAGCTCACCCTCGCGCGTCTGGCCGCCCATTTCGAGGAAGCGTCTCATGTTGCGCTGCGCGCCTTCCGTGCGCAGCGTGCGCTGGAATAGATACGCTTCGTCCGGGAGCCCTTCCGACAGCGGCTTGTCCGCGCTGTTGATGCTCTCCTTCGCGTAGCGCACCGCTTCGACCGGGAACGTCGCGATGCGGCGCGCCAACGCCGCGACGAAGGGGCCGATGTCGCCCGGCGCGAAGATCCGGTTGAGATAACCCCACCGCTCCGCGGTTTCGGCATCGAGATCTTCCGCGCCGATCACGATCTCCATCGCGCGCGCCCGACCGACCAGGCGCGGCAGCCGCTGTGTACCCGTGCCACCGGGAAGAATCCCGAGCGGCACTTCCATTTGGTTGATCTTCGTCTTGCCGCGCACGCCGAAACGCATGTCGAACGACGCGACGAGTTCGCTGCCGCCGCCGCCGACACGGCCTTCGATCTGCGCGATGGTGACCTTGTTCATCGTGCGGAAACGCTCGCACATCGCGTGGTAGATGTTCAGCTCCGGATCGCGCTGCGCCTCGGTGTCCGTCGGGAATTGCAGGATCGCGCCGACGTCGAAGTGCGCGAGGAAGAAATCCGGATCGGCGCTCTTCATCACGACGACCGTGAGGTTCGGGTCGGCTTCGAGTTCCAACGACAGCGCTGCGATCTCGCCGTACAGCGGCAGCGTGATGACGTTGATCGGCGGCGCGTTCACCGTCACCCACGCGATACGGCCTTCGATCTCGACGTTCAGCAATTTGTACGCGTATGCCATGACGTTCCCCCGGTTGCAGCATTTCGGTTGATGAGCGCGTCATGCTCCACGGAATGTACGCCGCTGTCGATTGCGTTGCTCGATCGGGCAAGTCGCGAGCGGGTTCGACACTTCGACCGATGACGAATCACCCAAAAAGAAGGCCGGCTTCCATCGCGGAAGCCGGCCCTCGTGGAGGCTCGCTCGGCTACTTGCCGCCGAGCGAATAGGTGAAGCCGACCTTGATCATTCGCCCGAACGGATCCGCGGTGTACGGATCGTAGTTCAGGTTCGTCGCGGTCTGCGGCGGATCCTTGTCCATCAAGTTCGTCACACCGACCGACAGGAACGTCGAATCGTTGAACAGCGTGACGTTGTAGTACAGGTCTTGATAGATGATCGAGCTGACGTCCTTCAGCGACGGCGCGCCGACGGCGGTCGCCGAGGTGCAGTTGGTCCCGTTGCTGCATTGATCCCGATATTGGCCGATGTAACGAACCATGTACGTGAAGCGGTGCGGTCCGTGCACATACTTCGCCCACACGTTGCCTTTGAGATCGGGCAACGAAGTGAACGGCGTACCGACGTTCATCAAACCGGCGAAGTCGCCGCCCGATGCGAGCGTGACGCCATTGATGTCTTTGAAGTCATCCGAGTTGTAGTCGATCGTGTAGGTTCCCTGCAGCCCGAACGACAACGTGCCGCGCATGACGTCGTCGAAGTCGTATTGCGCGGACGCATCGATGCCCGACGTCGTGATGTTGGTGCCGTTGATGATGTTGACCGACACGCTCTCGATCTGCGACGGCGGAATGGCGAGCGGTGAGATGTGCGACGCCAACGCAGCGCAGTTCGCGGTCGGCGCGCCCGGCGCCCCGACATAGCAATTCTGTGCCGTGTAAGCGCTGACGATCTGGTTCGCGTCCTCCGTCTGGAACGGATCCTTCAGGTCGTACTTCCAGTAATCGACCGTCGCGGTGAAGTTGCCGGCATTGACGATGAAACCCGTGCTCCACGTCGTCGCCGACTCGGATTGCAGATCCGGGTTGCCGCTGATGTTGACCGCCTTGAACGCGGTCGTCGGGACGATGAACACCAACGATGTGACTTGGCCGGCGAGGTAGCTTTGCGGCGGTCCGCGGAACGTCGTCGTCGCCGAACCGCGCAGCGTCAACCAATCCAGTACCTCCCAACGCAACGCCAGCTTCGGATCGACCGTCGAGCCGACGTCCGAGCCGTAGTCTTCGTACCGCAGCGCGAACTGGCCGCTGATCTTGTCGGTGATCGGCAACGACAATTCGCTGAACGCGGCGTAAACGTTACGGCTGGTGTTACTCGGGTACGCGCCGGTCAAGAATCCGAACGGTCCCGTCGGCGAGGTGCAGTTCAACGTCTTCACGTTGCCGAGCGTGACCGAGTACGGATTCGTGAACGGACACGGCGACTTGTCGAGGTTCGTGTTGGTGTTCAGGTCCAGCGTGAATTTCTCGTTCCGTGCTTGCAGGCCGGCCGCCCAACCGATGGTGCCGCCCGGCAACGTCCATGGTGTCTCGCCGCTGAGCACTGCGTCCCACACGAGCAAGTCGTTCTCCTGCGTGTAGCGCTGGTTGCCGATCAGCCAGTGATACAACTCGGCCGAGTTCGCGACGTTCCCGTTGAACTGAGGGTTCACCACGCCGTTCACCGCCGAGCGCGCGATGTGATTCGAGAACGGGTTGAAGTATTGGCAAGGACCGACGCCCGGCGTGGACGTGGCGGGGTCGGATCCGCCGGGCACGCAGCCCGGGCCGCCGAGTCCGTCGAGCGCGAACGCATAGCGTTCGACGTACGTATCGTTGCCTTCGATCGTGTATTGACGTTGCGACCACGTCAGCGCGATGTCGTAGTCGATCGCCGAGTTGAACAAGCTTCCCTTCAGCCCTGCCCCGAAGCGAAAGGTTTGCGTGTCGCGCGAACCGTTTTGCGGGTGACCGAAGAAACCGTCGACGCCGTTTGGACGCATGTTGTCGTAAGCAGCCTGCTCCGCGGCCGTAACGACCGTGCCGTTGCCGAGCGTTACGTCGGTGAAGAACCCCGGGTTAGCGGCCTTGAACGCGACGAGACCCGGGTGGTTCGGCGCAATCCAGCGCTCGGGCCCGAATTGCGCTTGTGCACCATACGACGGCGACGTTTTGAAGTTCGGCATGTTCATCTTCGCGTACAGCGCTTCGACGTGCAGGTCCGACGTGTCGCTGACTTGGTAGTTGAACTCCGAGAAGATCTTCGACGTGTCGCTCTTCTCTTGCAGGTTGTCGAAGTACGACAGTTGGAACCGGCACGTCGTAGCCGCTCCGCCCGTCTGCAGGCCGCCGAGCGTGTTGCACATCGGGTCGGCCTTCGACACGAACGGCGGGAAAACCCCGGACGTCGTGATGCGGCCGTCCGCCGTGACCGGCGGCAGGTTGTCGACCGTCGGAATCGCCGCGTAGATCGTCCCCGGCATACCGGTCGAGCTCCAGCCGCCGGCCGGGTTCGCCGCGAACGGCCTGAGTGCCCAGTCGCGATCGGTGTTCGTGATTTCCGCCTGGTGGTTGTATTCACCGGAAATGGTCCAGTTGATGCGGTCGTTGGCCCAGCCGTAAATCGCGTTGTACTGCTGGTTGCCGTTCGACCCTTGCACCGATTGCTCGCTGGCGCCGAATTCGAGCCCTTCGAATTTCGAGCGCGTGATGAAGTTCACCACGCCCGCGATCGCGTCGGACCCGTAGGTGGCTGCAGCGCCGCCGAGCAACACTTCAGTGCGCTCCAACGCGCTCGTTGGGATGATGCTGACGTCGACACCTTGGGTTTCGGTCGGGACCTGCCGCCGACCATTCAGTAGCGTCAGCGTTCGCGACGCACCCAAGCCGCGTAGGTTGATGCTGACGACGCCGATGTTGCCCTGGCCGATTCCCTGGAACTGGTTGGTCTGACCGAGGTTGCCCGAGGTAACGCCGAGTTCGCGCACCATCTCGATCATGTTGGGATTGCCCTGGTCCTTCATCTCCTGCTGCGTCACCACGTCCACCGGCAGCGCGGCGTTTTCGGCGCTGCCTTTGATGTACGAACCGGTGACGACGATTTCTTCGACGTTACCCTTAGGAGCGGCCGGCGCCGCCTCCTCGGCATACACCGCCGAACTGAAGCTCAAACACATCGCTGCCGCGCACGCGGCATGTCTCGTCCATATCACGGTGAAACCCCCTTCGTTGACCCAGCTGAGGACTCCCATCAACTCCGCTTTTGCCGGATCCCCATCCGACGCACGCGGCCGGAAGCCTTACCCGGTCTGACTTCCGAAACACTTTGATACACGTTAGTAACGTCAAACTCAACAATCAGACAAAACTACTTTTTGACAAATTGACGTCTGCGATGAAAGACCACGAGGGGGAGCAAGGGGGATCGGAGGCCGACGCCGAAGGTCGAGCCAAAAAAGAAAGCCGGCACGAGGCCGGCTTTCGGAGAGAAAACGCCTAGCGCGTTTTACATCTGGTATTGCAACTCGAGCGCCCAGGTCCGCGGTGCGCCCCAGCCCTCGAACCCGCCGTTGCCGAGCGGCAACGCTTCGGTGATGTACTGCTTGTCGTCGAGGTTCTTGCCGATCAGCGAGAGGCGCAGATTGTGGTTGTCTTCCATGTTCCACTGCACCGCCGCGCGCATGTCGACCAACGTGTAGGCCTTCTGCGTGATGACCGCCGCCGCCGTCGCTCCGCCGACGAGAATCGAGTCGTCCTGACCGTGCGCAACGACACTGAGCGATACGTTGTAAGGCCCGAAGTTCTGCTGATAGATCCCCTGCACGGAGTAGTTGTACTTCGGTGCGCGGGCCAGACTTTCACCGCCGAGCGTCGTGTTCGGACACGGTCCGCCGAAGGTGACGGGGTTGCACCCTGAGCCGTCCGGCGTGAACGGCACCCGCTCGGTGCTGATGGAGAACTTGTCGACCTTGTTGTCCTGGTAGCCGTACGTTGCCACGATCGAGAACAGGTCGTTGATCAGCCACGCAGCCTGTACTTCGGTGCCCCACGTTTTGACGTCCCCGCCTGCGTTGTTGACGATCGTGTTCGTTCCCGGCGGTACGCCGTTCGTCGTCAAGATCGAACCGAACTGCGTGTCCTGCACGACCGTGTAGAACTCGGTGATGTTCAACTGCACACGGTGGTCGAAGAACTCGTTTTTCGTACCGATCTCCCCCGCATTCGCGTTCTCCGGATCGAACGAGATGTACTGCGGATCGTTACCGCGGTTGCTGAATCCGCCGCTGCGGAATCCTTGCGAGAAGCGCGCGTACACCATGTGGTCTTCCGCGAAGTTGTACGTGAGCGTGCTTTCGAAGATCGTCTTGTCCCAATTGTTGTCGCTGTTGATCGGGAACGGCGCTAGCACCCCGCCGCTGGCGCCGGTCGGCGGCGCGATCGAACCCGGCGGAATCGCGGCGTCATAGTACGCGCCGTGCCAATCGATGCTCTGTTGAATGCGGCGAGCCCCGACGCTCCACTCGAGCTGATCGAACACCTGCCAGTTGAGTGCAGCGTAAAGCGCCTTCGACAGGTCTTGCTGGTTCGTACGCTGATACGAGCCGATACCGTCGGTCTGACACAGCGCGTTCCCAACGGCCGGGATCGGGTTCGGATGCAAGCCGAACGCCGAGCACGGCGTTCCAGGGGGCGGCGGCGGGAAACCCGGCGGCAAGAAGCCGGCGAGCGGCAATTGCAGGACCTGGTTCGTGCCCTGCCGGAAATCGAGCGACGTGTTGTAGTACAACGCGCCGACCGTGTAACGCACGTTCGAGACCAGGTCACCGCTCAACCGCAGCTCTTCGCTCGTCTGCGACAGGTCCTGGTTGCGCAGCGTGTGCAACTGCGGCAGCGGGATCGCCACCGTCGCGAGCGTCGAGTTGTCGAAGTCCTGTTGCGTGATGTCTTTCGAATCGACGAAGCCCGTGATCGACTCCAACGTCCCGAAGCCGAGATCGTACTGAATGTTCATGCCCCACTCGTCGACGTTGTATTTCACCGGCTGCTTGAGATTCGCTTGCGTCTTGAAGGGTTGCTTGCCGCTGATCAACGGCGAGTTGGGAACACCGTAGTTGCCCGTGTCGTCGATGTTGTCATACCACACGGTCGCCGTGAGCTCCTGCATCGGTTGCCATTTCAGCGACGCGGTGTAGTTCTTGGAGTCGACGTTGCCGTCGTCGGTTTGCCGCGTGGTGTCCTGATAGACGCCGTCGCGCTTGTCGAACATTCCCGCCAGCTTCAGCGCGAGCGTGTCCGTGATGAGCGGGATGTTGACCTTGCCCTTGTAGACTTCTTCGTTGTACGTGCCGCCTTCGACCGACACCTTCGCGTCGAAATCGTTGAACTGCGGTTGCGAGCGGCGCACGACGATCGTGCCGCCGGTCGTGTTCTTGCCGTACAACACGCCTTGCGGACCGCGGTTCACCTCCATCTGATCGACGTCGAACATGTCGATCAATTGGCCGGTATTCGTCGCCATGAAGATGCCGTCGACCACGACGCCGACCTGCGGCGGTGTGGTCTTTTCGACATCGGCGCTGCCGATACCGCGGATGAAGATCGCGCCCATGCCCGGGCCGGCGGTTTGTTGTTGAATCGACACGTTCGGCATCAACCCGTCCATGTCGGCCAACGTGTACGGCGCGAGCCGTTGCAGGTCTTGCTGCGTGAAGGCGGACACCGAGACCGGTACGTTCTGAATCTGTTCTTCCTCGCGCCGCGAGGTCACGACGATCTCTTCGATGACGCCCGCGCTGGTCTGCGCCGGCTCGGCGCTGAATGCGACGTCCGCGAACAGCGCGGCGAACGCCGCGCAGGCGAACTGCGCCATCGCTACGAATAGCCTCGAGAATCTCATCTGCAAACTCTCCCCATTGGCCAACTCGGACGAGCGGCCATGTGCTTGGAACACCCCGGCTTCAACACCCCAGCCTGCCCTCAAAAAAACAGGCAAGCCTGACTCTTTTTAAAAGATCGGCGCGATGGAGTCAAATTGCGGCTAAGTCGCCCGAATTAAGCGGACGCCGCTCGGTGCAGCCGAATTCGCCAAGCAAAACGCTGCATTTTCGCGGCGACGTCGAACGCCGCGATTGGGCGACTCGCCGCCCCTCAGGGCAGCCGTTGGGCACACTGGCCGCGGCGTTTCTCGCGGTGAGACGTGCACTTGAGAGCGCCGCGCCGATCCTGCAATCATTGACCGCCCACAGCACAACCCGGAGGCCGTCATGAGCGCGGAACTGAAGCAGGCCGTCGTCGAGCGTATCGACGCGTTGGCCGGTCGACTGATCGCGGTTTCGCGCGACATCCACGCGCACCCCGAACTCGCGTTCAACGAGCACCATGCCAGTGCATTGCTCGCCGATACGCTGACCGACGCCGGTCTACCGGTGCGCCGCGGGGTCTACGGGCTCGAGACCGCATTCGAAACGGAGTTCGCCGGCACTGCCGGACCGCGGGTCGCCTTGCTCGCCGAATACGACGCGCTTCCCGGGATCGGCCACGCGTGCGGCCACAACCTGATCGCGACCGCCGCGCTCGGCGCGACCCTCGGCCTCGCGGCCGTCCGCGAGCGGCTGCGCGGCACGGTGCGGCTGTTGGGCACGCCGGCCGAAGAGAAAGGCGGCGGCAAGGAGTTGATGGCACGCGCCGGTGCGTTCGACGGCGTCGACGCCGCGATGATGATCCACCCGTCCGGCATCAATTTGACGACGATGCCGTGCATCTGCGTCGCCGAAGTACGCGTCGAATATCACGGCCGCGCGGCGCACGCGTCGGCGATGCCGCATCGCGGCATCAACGCGCTCGACGGCTTGCTGCTCGCGTATCAGGCGATCTCCAACCTCCGTCAACACATTCAGGCGACCGAACGCATCCACGGCATCGTCACCGACGGCGGCATGGCGCCGAACATCGTGCCGGACTTCGCCGCCGGCGACTTCTACGTCCGCGCCGCCAACGTCGACGATCTGGCGCGCTTGAAGCCGCGCGTGCAGGCGTGCTTCGAGGCAGGTGCGAAAGGCAGCGGCTGCGAAGTGGACGTCAAATGGGCCGGCGTCGACTACCTCGACCTCAACACCAGTTGGCCGCTCGCGAGCGCGTTCCAACGCAACGCCGAATCGATCGGTCGCTCGTTCTTCCCGATCGACAAACTGCCGGCCGGTTCGAGCGGCAGCACCGACATGGGCAACGTCAGCTATCGCGTGCCGTCGATCCACCCGATGCTCGCGTGCGCGCCGTCGAACGTGGTGATCCACCATCCGGACTTCGCCAAGTGGGCCGGCTCCGAGACCGGCGACGCCGCCGCGCTCGACGGTGCGAAAGCGCTCGCGATGACGACCGTCGATTACCTCACGAATCCGACGCTGCAAGAGGAATGCAAGCGCGCCTTTGCGGTGTCGGTGGGGCTGTCCTGAGCGACGGCGACACGGCCGCTTCCCGACGCTGCGAAGACACGGATCGCGTCTGGGTCTTCGGTTACGGCTCGTTGATTTGGCGGCCCGACTTTCCGTTCGCCGAGCGTCGCCGCGCGTACGTCGACGGTTGGGCGCGGCGCTTCTGGCAAGGCTCGCACGACCATCGCGGTACGCCGGATGCGCCGGGACGCGTCGTCACGTTGATCCCGGAGCCGCACGCGCGCTGCGTCGGCATGGCCTATCTGATCGAGCACGACGTCTTCGACCATCTCGACCACCGCGAGAAGAACGGCTACGCGCGCCGCGACGTGACACTTGCGTTCGACGCCAATCGCGCCGATGGCGTCGTCTACATCGCGCATCGCGACAACCACGCATTCCTCGGCGATGCGCCGCTCGATGCGATCGCGCGCCAAATCCTCGTCAGCCGCGGGCCGAGCGGTGCAAACGTCGAATACCTGTACGAACTGGCGCGGGCACTGCGCGACCTTGACGCTGACGACAGGCACGTGTTCGAGTTGGAAGCCCGCGTCAAATCGTTGGACCTCGATGGACATCCGACTGCTGCCTGAGCACGAGCGCTTCCGCGACGAAGTGAAGCGTTTTCTCGATGCCGCGCTCGACGACGATCTACGCGACGGTGCGCGCTTCTGCGCCGGCGTGTTTCAGGACTACGACACCAACATGCGCTGGCACCGCATCCTGTACCGCCAAGGCTGGGTCGCGCCGAGTTGGCCGAAGCAGTACGGGGGCGCCGGCTGGGATCTGCTGCAACGACACATCTGGACCACCGAAGCGAGCCTCGCCGGCGCGCCGGGCCTCGCGCCGATGGGCCTCGGCATGTGCGGTCCGATGTTGATCGGCCACGGCACCGCCGAACAACGCGCGTATTACTTGCCGCGCATTTTGTCAGGCGAGGATTATTGGTGTCAGGGCTACTCGGAGCCCGGTTCCGGTTCCGACCTCGCGTCGCTGGCGCTGCGCGCCGACATCGACGGCGAGGACTACGTCTTGAACGGCACGAAGATCTGGACGACGCACGCGCACCACGCGAACCGCATGTTCTGCCTCGTGCGCACCGATGCCACCCGGAAACCGCAACAAGGCATCACGTTTCTACTGCTCGACATGGACACGCCCGGCATCGAAGTCGAACCGATCCTGTTCGTGTCCGGCGAGCACGAAGTCAATCAAGTGTTCTTCGACGACGTGCGCGTGCCGCGCAGCAATCG
>DASRZO010000025.1:0-9616 GCA_035686405.1 Pseudomonadales bacterium
CGGACTCGTGAAGCGAAAGAGTTGTCGTCGCTGCCGTTACAACCAGCAGCAATATCCGCTGCGTCTCGTCGCCGCACGGCCCCTCGACGGGCTTGTCAACGCCCCTTGAAGTTCCCCGGCCGCCGCTCCGCGACGGCGCGCACGCCTTCTTTGTGATCTTCGGTCTGCTGCAGCCGGTGCTGCTCGACGAACTCGTGGTCGGTCTGCGCTTTCACGGCGGCCGCGATGCCGGCGCGCATCGTCGCACGCACCGACATCACCGCGAGCGGCGCGTTCTCGGCGATCTCGGCGGCGAGCTTCAACGCTTCGTCGCGCAGCGAGACCGGCTCGGTCAGCACGTCGGCGAGGCCCCACGCGTACGCGGTTTCGCCGTCGACGCGGCGGCCCGTGTAGAACATGAGGTTCGCGCGTTGTTGGCCGATGAGCTTCGGCAGCGTGTACGTGAGGCCGAAGCCGGGGTGAAAGCCGAGCTTCACGAAGTTCGCGGTGAAGCGCGTCTCGGGCGTCGCGACGCGAAAGTCCGGCATCACCGCGAGGCCGAATCCGCCGCCGACCGCGGAACCGTTGATCGCGCCGACGATCGGCTTCTTCGCGCTGAAGAGCCGCACCGCGGCGGTGTACAGCGGGTTACCGCTCGTCGCGGTGCGCGTCGCGCGTTCCTGCTGCTGCGAGCGGTCGCCGAAGTTCGCGCCGGCGCAGAAGTTCTTGCCCTGCGCACACAACACCGACGCGCGGCATTCGATGTCGGCGTCGAGCGCGTCGAACGCATCGCCGAGCGAATTGATCAGCCCGACGTCGAAGAAATTGTTCGGTCCGCGTTGGATTTCGACGATCGCAACGTGGCCGTTGCGCGTGACTTCGACGTCGCCGTATTTCATTTGCGTGTCCCCCGTGTCGTCCGGCGATCTTTGATCACGGCCTGTCGATTTGCAATGCTGCGGCGACCGCAGCGAGGGGAATGCACATGCTCACGTGGAAGATCGGCGACGTTCGCATCACGCAAATCGTCGAGCTGACGACCGCGTCGCTCGGCCCGCACCTGTTGCCGCAAGCGACCGCGGACGCGATGGCAGCGCTTCGTTGGATCGAGCCGTTCGTCGACGCGAATCGGCGCATCGTGCTCAGCATCCATGCGCTCGTGATCGAGACGAAGGACCGGTTGCTGATCGTCGACACGTGCATCGGCAACGACAAGGAACGCACGTATCCGAAGTGGAATCGGATGCAGGGCAAATTCCTCGATGATTTTGCCGCCGCGGGGTTCGCGACCGATCGCGTCGACACGGTGTTGTGCACGCACATGCACGTCGACCACGTCGGCTGGAACACGCGCCTCGTCGACGGTCGTTGGCAACCGACGTTCCGCAACGCGCGGCATCTGTTCGCCGAGAAGGAGTGGGCGCATTGGCGCGTCGAGCCGCAGACGTATGGTCCGGTGATCGCCGATTCGGTGCAGCCGATTTTCGATCGCGGCCTCGCCGACGTGGTGAGCGAAACGCATCGCGTCTGCGACGAGATCGCGCTCGAGCCGACGCCGGGCCACACGCCGGGTCACGTCAGCGTGCACGTCACATCGCGCGGCGAAGAGGCGGTGATCACCGGCGACATGATTCACCACCCGTGTCAGATCGCGCATCCGGATTGGTCGAGCCTCGCCGACGTCGACCAACACCTCGCGGCGAAGACGCGCAGCGCGTTTCTCGCGCAGTACGCCGATCGTCCGGTGTTGATCATCGGCACGCATTTCGCGGCACCGACGGCGGGACGCATCGTGCGCGACGGCGCGACGTATCGGTTGGACTATTGAGCGGCAGCGGTCGCGGATGCGCAGGTGGCGCTAGGACGACGCAAGCGCGATCCGCTCCAGCACGGGACGGATGACCTCGAGAAACCGCTGCGGGTTCTCGCTCATCGGAAAATGCCCGAGGCCCTGCATCGTCTGGTAACGCGCGCCCGGAATCAGTTTGGCGAGCGCTGCGCCGAGCTCGGGCGTACCGCTCCAATCGTATTCGCCGTTCAGGATGTCGACGGACACGCGCTTCGTGTCGATCGTGTGCGCAGTCTTCGTGACGTCGTGGTCGATGGAGTAGTAGTACAGGTCGCCCTTGAACACCGCCGGCGCGCCTTGGCTGTATACCCACAGCGTTTCGCGGCGGAACGCCTCGGGACTCATCGGCGCCGTGAGGCCGTACATCAGATGCGCTTTGAAGTCGTTCGAGATTTCCGGGTGGTAGAACTCGTCGACGTATCCGCCCGGCGTGTGCGCCGACGCTTCGAGCCCGACGACGGCGCGAAAGACGTCGGGGCGTTCGATCGCGAGGTCGATCGCGAGATGTCCGCCGATCGAGCTACCCATGTACACCGGCCGGTCGAGTTCGAGGACATGCGCAAGTGTCGTTGGCACGCCGACCAGGAACTGCCGCGTCAGCCGATACGGTTCGCGCCACCAGGGTCGAGTCGTTGGCGGCACCGATTTGCCGTGGAACGGCAGGTCGTACGCGATCATGCGGAAGCGTTTGCGCAACGCTTCGTCTTCGAGCACGTGGCGCCATTGGCGGCCGTCGGCGCCGGCGGTGTGCTGCAGCAGCAGCGGGATGCCGGTACCGCTCTCCTCGAAGTAGACGCGGTGCTCGACGCCGCCGAGGTCGAGATGCACGTAGCGGCCGACCGCGTGGTCGAAACGGGCGCTCAC
Source organism: Pseudomonadales bacterium (assembly GCA_035686405.1). Taxonomy (GTDB): domain Bacteria; phylum Pseudomonadota; class Gammaproteobacteria; order Pseudomonadales; family Azotimanducaceae; genus DATJGR01. The sequence goes on from DASRZO010000025.1 coordinate 2,693, forward strand.
GACCGGCCCTCGCGCATCAATTCGATCAACCGGCGCAGCGCGGGGTAGTACGCGCAGTAGTTCTTCGTATCGCCGACCACCGAGAAACCGTGGTGGATCGTCGCCGCGTACAGGTCTTGGTAGAACGGCCGCGGCATCGGTTCGAGGAGCTTGGCCCATTCGCTCTCCGCCGCTTCGATCGCGAGATCGCCGGCGATCGTACCGGACCACGGCGTACAGGCTTTGACGGCGCCGTCGCGGATGTCGAGCCGGTAGTTCGAATCCCCGACGCCGACTTTGACGGTGGCGTTCCAGAACCGCGCGTGCAGTGCGAATTCGCCGTCGGCGTTGGCCCGTTCGGCGAGGGTCGTGAAGTCGATCAACATCGCGCGCTGTCTCCCGGAAATACTTGGCGTCGCGCCGAGTATCGGTCTATTTTAGCCCTCCGACCAGCGCACCGAGAGCCGTCGTGAACCGTCGATTTCGCCAACAGTTGTACGCAGGCGCGGCCGTTTGGCTGCTGCCGTTAGCGGTGATGGCAGCCGATCCCGAATCGACCACCGTGTATCGATCCGTCGGTCCGGACGGCGTCGTGTCCTTCAGCGACGCACCGCATCCGCACGCGGTTCCCGTCGAAGTCGTCCCGCCGCCGGTGCCGCTGAAAGAAGAGATCGAGCGGGCGAACCAGCTGTTCGAGCAGCAGCTCGCGTTGCTGCAATTCCTCGAATCGAGCCGCCATGCGCGGGCGAAAGACGATCTGGAACAGCAGCGCCTCGACCTCGACTACGTGCAAACGACGGCGGAGATGCAGCAGGCGCGCGACGATCGGGATGACTACGACGACGGCCCGCGCTATCTGCTGCCGTACTACCCGTATTACGGTTGGGGTGCCGGCATACGGCCGGGTCCGCGTCCGCCGTTCTTGCATCCGCATCCGCTTCCGACACCGCCGACGGGGCGACCGTTGCCGCCGCCTCCGCAGCCGCCGATGCGCGTCAACTTCCCGCACTAGCATCCGGCACATCGCATTGATTCGGAGTTCTCGTTGCGTATCGGTCTGATTTCGGACACGCACATTCCCGAGGCGCGCTTCGAACTGTGGCCGCAGATTGCGCTCGCGTTTCGCGGCGTCGACTGCATCTTCCACGCCGGCGACATCCACGAGTTCCACGTGCTCGACGCGCTCGAACGCATCGCACCGGTGTATGCGGCCCGCGGCAACGGCGAAGACGGCTCCGGCGGACGGCCGGTGCAGCCGGAAGATCCGCGTGTGAAGTACGCGTGGCTGCTCGAATTCGAAGGCGTGAAAGTCGGCCTGACGCACTACGTGCCGGTGCCGGAACGGCCGCCGAATTTCACGCTCGACAAGTGGGTGCAGCGGTTCTTTCCGGACGAACGCCCCGACGTGATCGTGTCGGGCGACACGCATGTCGAGCGCATCACGCGGCTGCACGGCATCTTGTGCGTGAACCCCGGTTCCGCCACGTATCCGCACAATTACGACACGCAGCTCGGCACGATCGGCTTCCTGGAACTGGACGACGGGCGGGCGGAGGCGGAGGTATGGCAGCTGACCGCGGACGGCATTGCGCCGTTCGAGTGGGGCCGCGCCTGGAAGTGACAGCCGTACCTGCAATCGGCGCCGGACGGGACTCGAGCCTGTAGTTGGCGGCTGGTATCCGTTCGGATACCATCGGTGGTATGAAGACCAAACCCGACATCCGTGACGGTGCGATTTCGGGCCGCACGGCTTCCGACCGCGCACGCTCGGTCCCGAACCGCACGCGTAAGGCGTCGAGCGGCTCGTCGAGCGGCGACGTCTACGACCGCACGATTGCGGCGACGCTGCGCGCGGCGCGAGCGCGCGCCGGTCTGACACTGCGCGAATTGGCCTTGCGCGCCGGCACCTCGCATTCGGCGCTCGTCGCCTACGAGCAGGGGCGTAAGTCGCCGAGCGTCGCGACGTTCCTGCGGATCATCGACGCCTGCGGCTTCGCGACCGATTTCGAGCTGTCGCCGCGCATACGCGCGCGCGACGGCCTCGCCCGTGGCCGCGAGCTCGAAGAGGTGTTGAATCTCGCCGCGCAATTCCCGGCGCGTCACGCCAAGACCATGCGCTATCCGAAATTCGGGCGCCGATGAGCGGGTTACCGGAAAAAATCGTCGCGTTGCACCGGTCGCTCGAAAAGGCGCGGCTGCCGCACGCGTTCGGCGGTGCACTCGCACTCGCGTGGTGTACGCAGCGGGCGCGCGGCACGATCGACATCGACGTCAACGTCTTCGTGGACGTCGAGCATGCCGAGGCGGTGTTTCGCGCGTTGCCGCGCGGTGTCGCGTGGTCCGACGCCGACCTCGTCGTCCTTCGGCGCGACGGCCAAACCCGCGTGTGGTGGGACAAAACGCCGCTCGATCTGTTTCTGAACACGACGCCGTTTCACGGCGAGGTCGCGCTGCGTACGCGTTTCGAAGAATTCGCCGGCGCGACCGTTCCGTTCTTGTCGTGCCACGACATCGCCGTATTCAAAGCGTTCTTCAACCGTACGAAAGACTGGGCGGACATCGAAGAAATGCAGGCGGCGGGCACGCTGAACGTTCCGCGCGTGCGCGGCGTGCTCGCGCACTATCTCGGCGCCGACGACGAACGCGTCGCGCGGCTCACGGCGCTCGAGTCGTTCGGGTGAGCGCACCCGCGCCGATTCGCTGCGTGCTGTTCGACGTCGGCGGCGTGTTGGTCGAACTCGGCGGCATTCAGCCGATGCTCGACTGGATGCGCAATCGCACCGACGTCGCGGGATTGTGGCGCGCGTGGCTCGCCTCCGACGCGGTGCGCGAGTTCGAACGCGGGCGCGTCGACGTCGACACGTTCGCCCAGCGCGTCGTCGGCGAATTCGAACTGACGGTCGATGCGCCGACGTTCCTGGCCGGGTTCGAGGCGTGGCCGAAGCGGCCGCTGCCGGGTGCGCACGATTTGCTGCGCGACGTTCGCCCCGGCGTGATTCGGGCCACGTTGTCGAATACCAACGCAGCGCATTGGCCGCGGGTGATGAACGAGATGGATTTCGAACGTCATTTCGATCATCACTTCGCGTCGCATTTGATCGACCGCATCAAACCGGATCGCGACGCGTTCGAATACGTGATGCATCGGCTCGACGTTGCGCCGAGCGAAATCCTGTTCGTCGACGACAACGCCATCAACGTCGACGCCGCGCGCGCCGTCGGCCTGCAGGCGCACGTGTGCGTCGGACCGCATGCCGTGCGCCGCGTGCTCGACGAACACCAGTTGCTGATATGAGGAGACGCCGGTGACCGTACGCATCCGCAGACTCGCCGAGAAAGACAAATCCGCGTGGTTGCCGCTATTCAAAGGCTACATCGAGTTCTACGAAGCGACGGTCGCCGACGAGATCATCGAGGCGACGTGGCGGCGCATGCTCGACGGCGCGCCGGATTTTCACATCGGCCTCGTCGCGGTCGACGACTCGGATCGGCCGATCGGGCTCGCGCACATCTTGTTCCACCGTTCGACCTGGTCGCTGACGCAGTATTGCTATCTCGAAGACTTGTTCGTCGAACCGACGCTGCGCGCAAAGGGCGTCGGTCGTGCGCTGATCGACGCCGTGTATCGCGAGGCCGACGCACGGCAATGCTCGCGCACCTACTGGATGACGCAGGAATTCAACTACCGCGCGCGCGGCCTCTACGATCAAGTCGCGACGAAGTCACCGTTCGTGCAATACCGGCGCTGAACGGATTGGACGACGTTCCTCGCTTCGCTATGAGCGGATCTTCCACGCGAGTGCGGCGCGTACGGCGGACCAGCCGAGCGCGACCGCTCCGCTCAGCAGCAACAGATGACCGGGCCCCGGCATCCCGAGCGTGACGACCGGTAACGGCCCGAACGCGATCGGCATGCCGATCAAGATCGCCGCGCCCCATAGCGCATTCGTCAGGCTCGGAAGTACCAGCCGCGCGATGACGGCCGGCGCGCCGCGCGGCCGGCGCGGCGGGTCGCGACGCCAGCGGGCGAACAGCAGGATGGAACGCAGCATTCCGAGCATCTGCAGCGCGATCGTCGCGAACACGATTGCGTGGAATATCGCGGCGTCGTGTATGTGCTCTTGTTTCGGCGGGCGGCCGATGGCGATGTCGAGCGCGCCTTCGACGATTTCGGCGAAACGCCTGTTGGCAGGGATGTCGTTCATGTTCGCGAGCATCACCGCGCCCCAGCCGGCATCCGTCAGCAACACCATGAACGATTGATAACCAAACGTGTCGCCGCCGTGCCAGACGGCCGGCATGCCGTCGATGTTGCCGACGTTCCACCCCATCGCGTACAGCACGTCGTCGCCGACCCGTACGGCGCCGCGGTGCAACTCCGCGATTCCGGCCGGCGACAGGATCGACGCGTCGCGCCAACGCCCACCGTTCAGTTGCGCCGACAGGTAGTGCGACATGTCGTTCGCCGTCGAGATGATGAAGCCCGACGGAATGCTGCCGCGCGGTACCGTTTCGTCGTACGCGAGCGGGCGGCCGAATAGGCTGCGATGGCCCATCGCGAGTCCGTTCGCCGCCGCGGCGGCCTTCGACGTATACGTGTGCGTCATGTCGAGCGGGTCGAATACGTGCGTCTGCATGTATGCCTCGAACGTCTCGCCGGAGACGGCTTCGACGATCGCGCCCAACACTTGGTAGTTGCAGTTGCTGTATTGATACGTGCGTCCGACCGGCGCGGTCAGCGCGACGTCGCGCAACGCGCGCACACGGTTCGTCAGCGCGTCGTCGCCGCTCGAATATTCCATCAGCGTGCGCCGACCCGAGGCGGTCGACAGGCCGCTCGTTTGGTGCAGCAGGTCGCGCACGGTGATCTGCGCCGACGCGTGTTCGTCGGCGACGCGGAACCACGGCAGATAGCGCTGCGCCGGCGCATCGAGTTCGACGCGGCCCGCTTCGACGAGCTGCATCACCGCGAGCGCGGTGAACGATTTGCTGGTCGAGCCGATCATGAACGGCGTTTGCGGGGTGATCGCGGCGCCGCCGGTATCGGTCGTGCCGAATCCGCCGAGATGGATGGTTCCGTCCGGGGCGACCAGCGCGAGCGCGACGCCGGGGATGCGTTGGGCGGCGCGTTGCGTCGCGACGTAGGCATCGACCGCGCCGAAGTCGGCCGGGGCCGCGGCTACCGTCGTGGCGATCGGAATCGTTGCCACGAGAAGCGTCGCGGCACGCAGCGTCGTGCGAACGATCATGTTGAATCCCTCCCCCTCGCGCACCAGCATACGACCTCGCGATGCGATGGCGTGAGCCGGTGCGACATACGTGTGCCTACGGCGGGTGAGCTTGCCGCGACACGCGTGTGAGAATCGCGAAGGCCCGACGGTTCGGTAATGCCGAACGACCGAGACCGCGAGGGAGACGTGATGTTTCGATGGCACGTGAGCCTGATCTGCGGGGTGATCGCGGCGTGCGTCGCCGCGCTCGCAGGCGCTGCGTCGGCCGGTACTTGCGACAGCCTCGCCGCGCTCGATTTGAAAGACACCAGAATGACCGCCGCCGAAGTCGTGCCCGCCGGCGGCTACAAGCCGGCCAAAGCGTTCTTCCTACCGACACCGCCGGACACCTACGCGGCGCTGCCGGCGTTTTGTCGCGTCGCCGGTACGATCTCGCCGGTGCCCGATTCGACCATCGCGTTCGAAGTTTGGCTGCCGGTCGACGGTTGGAACGGCAAGATGGTCGGCGTCGGCAACGGCGGCTATTCGGGCGAAATCTGGTTTCCGTTCATGGCGAAACCGCTCGCGGCGGGCTACGTCGCGGCCGGCACCGACACCGGCCACCAAGGCTCGGCCGTCGATGCGAGCTTCGCGCTGAAGCATCCGGAGAAGGTCGTCGATTTCGGCTCGCGTGCCGTGCACGAACTCGCGCTGAAGGCGAAGGCGATCACCGTCGCGTTCTACGGCAGCCCGCCGCGGCGCGCGTATTGGAACGGCTGCTCGAGCGGCGGTCGCCAAGGGTTGATGTCGGCACAACGCTACCCGAGCGACTTCGACGGCATCGTCGCCGGCGCCCCGGCGAACTACATGACGCGCTTGTCGGCGCGATACGTCGTCGTCACGCAGACCATCCACAAAGACGGCGGTTTGATTCCGCCGGAAAAGCTCGCGCTGCTGCATCGCGCCGTGCTCGACGCGTGCGACACGCTCGACGGCGTCAAGGACGGCGTGATCGAGAATCCGATGCGCTGCGCGTTCGATCCCGCGGTGCTGCAGTGCCAGGGCGCGGATGCTGCCAATTGCCTCACGGCGCCGCAGGTCGCGAGCGCGGTCGCGTTGTATGCGCCGATGACGAATCCGCTGACGCAGGTGAACCTGTTTCCGGGTGTCGCGCCCGGCAGCGAAATTCACTGGGCGACCGGCGTCGGACCGATGCTGCCGGAACCGCGGCCGCTCGCAACCGGCCTCTTCGAGTACATCGTGTTCCAGAAGAAAGGCTGGGACTGGAGGACGTTCGACATCGTTCGCGACATGAACAAGGTGGAGATCGAAGCGGGGCCGACGATCGACGCGATCGACCCGAACCTGACGGCGTTCTTCGACCGCGGCGGCAAACTGCTGCAGTACCACGGTTGGGCCGATCCTGGCATTCCGCCCCTCAACAGCATCGGTTATTACGAGAGCGTCCGCGCGGCGCTGGACGATCCGCTCGACCGTTCGTATCGGCTGTTCATGGTGCCCGGTATGGATCACTGCGCCGGCGGCGAAGGGCCGAGTCAATTCGACGCGCTCGGCGCACTCGACGCATGGATGGAAACCGGCAAGCCGCCGGAGTCGATCATCGCGTCGCGCATCGACAGCGCCGGCGCAGTCGATCGCACGCGGCCGCTGTGCCCGTATCCGAAGGTCGCGGTCTATCGCGGCGAAGGCAACACCGACGACGCGGCCAATTTCT
>DASRZO010000026.1:0-3166 GCA_035686405.1 Pseudomonadales bacterium
GAATCCGTGGCGCCGCTCCCAGGCGCGCAGGCACTCGACGCTGATGCCGGTCAGCTTCGCGACCGTACCGATCCGGTACAGCTCCGATTCGCTCATCCAGCGGCCGAAAATCAGGACAGGGACCGGCGATTGTACAGATCGCCCTCGGGGTGTCCAGTACGGTCGTCTCACGGCGCATCGACATCGCGTTCGTGTTCGGATCGGCCGGCGATCGAGGTCCGCCCGATGACCGCTCGAACCGAATTGCCCGCGACGGGTGTGGCGCAGAGGCGCGTTGAAGAGGGGGGAGTTAAGGATGGCGTGGTGACAGTACGAGGTACTGTCATCGCGGCGCTGGGAGGAGGGGAGAGAGACACCGCGCCACGCCATATGTCTTTCGGAGTGGGGAGACCCCGAAGAACGGCCGCATTCTACGAGGTCACTTCGGCACAGCAAAGAACAATTTGGGAATTTTTGTAACACAGCTGTTTCGGCGGGTCGGACGAGAACGCCGACTCGGTGGAGTTCACAGCGCGCGCCGAAATGCACACAATGCCGGGCCGGCCGACGCGGGGCGGCCGGCGAACTGGGGGACATTCGCGAGATGCAGAACAACATCGGGAGCTTCCTGGCGAAACGGGCATACCTGAGCCCGAATTCCGATGCCTACGTCGACGGCGCGTCGCTGCAGCGACTCAGCTTTGCCGAGCTGAACGCTCGGTGTAACCAAACCGCCAATGCGCTATCGACCGCGGGTGTACGCAAAGGCGAACGCGTCGGCTTGTTGCTGATGAACGGCGCGGAGTTCATGGAGTCGTACTTCGCGTTGGCGAAGATCGGCGCGGTCGTGGTACCGCTGAATTGGCGCCTGGTGCCGAACGAACTCGAATTCATCTTGAAAGACAGTGGCACGACACGGCTGATCTACGGCGAGGAATTCCTCGAGACCGTCACCGAGTTGCACGCGCGCGGCGCCAAGACCGACGTGAAGCAATGGCTACAGATCGAGGATCGGGAGCCGATTGCGCCGTTTGCGCAGAGCTACCAGCGCTTCCGCGATGCCGCATCGACCGCAGAGCCGGACGTCACGGCGCGCGACGACGACCGCCTCTACATCATGTACACATCGGGGACGACCGGGCTGCCGAAGGGCGTGGTGCACACCCATTCGACCGCGACGTGGGGCGTCCTGACGATCGCCGCGACGACTCATTACCGCGAGCGCGAGCGCTACCTCGCGTGCTTGCCGATGTTCCATGTCGGCGCGTTGACGCCGTTGACGGTGAATGTCTATCGCGGCGCCGCGAGCATCGTGATGCGCACGTTCGACCCGGTCCGCGCGTGGGAGTTGATCGAGTCGGAGAAGATCACCTGCGGGCTCGCGGTACCGGCGATGCTGAATTTCATGCTGCAGGTCGGCGATCTCGGCCGGTTCGACTATTCGACGTTGCGGTGGTGCATGTGCGGTGCCGCCCCGGTGCCCGAGTCGCTGATCAAGGCGTACGAGAAGCTCGGTATCGAGGTGCATCAAATCTACGGCCTCACGGAGAGTTGCGGGCCGGCGTGTCTGATCGATCCCGACCATGCGTTGAAGAAGGTCGGATCGACGGGCAAGGCGTTCTTCCACACCGACGTGCGGGTGGTGAACGGATCGGGGAACGATTGTGCCGCCGGCGAATCCGGCGAGGTCTGGGTGCGCGGTCCGCACGTGATGCTCGGCTATTGGAACCGCCCCGACGCCACGGCGGAGACGATCGTCGGCGGGTGGTTGCGCACCGGCGACGTCGCCGTGACCGACGCCGACGGCTACATCTACATCCAAGATCGAATCAAGGACATGATCATTTCGGGCGGCGAAAACGTGTACCCGGCCGAGATCGAAAACGTGCTGATGACGCACGCCGGCATCGCGGAGGCGGCGGTGATCGGCCAACCGAGCGCGAAATGGGGCGAATCGCCGTTCGCGGTCGTCGTGCGCAAGGACGCCGCGCTCGGCGAGAAGGACATCATCGAGTTCTGCCGCGGTCGCCTCGCCGGCTACAAGCAACCGCGGGGCGTGGCGTTCGTGGCGGAGATTCCGCGCAATCCGAGCGGCAAGATCCTGAAGCGCGTGCTGCGGGATCGTTTCCCCGGCCCGGCGCCGGTCTAGGAGAACGACCATGGAACTCGACGAATTGAGCCGACGGCTCGTGCCGTTTTGCCAAGTGCAGTACGACGACGGGAACGCGCGCGTGTTCGACGTCCACAAGATGCCGGGTCACGCCGGATTCGCGTATGGATTCAGCGTCGAGTCGCGCGGTGACATCGACGAATGGTTCATCCGTTTGCCGCCGCCGAACGTCCAGTGGAAGGGCACCGCCGACGTGCTGCGCCAAGTCGAAGTGTTGAACGCGCTCGACGGAACCACCGTGCCGCATTGCAGCGTGCGTTGGTCCGGCGCGGATCCGCAGTGGTTCGGCTGCCCGTATTTCATCGTGCCGAAGTTGACCGGCGACGTACTGCGTCTCGGACCGCTCGACTGGGGCACGAAGCTCGCGCCGGCGGCGCTGCTCGACCTCGGCCGGCAGGCGATGTCGGCGCTCGCGGAGATCCATCGCATCGATTGGCGCAAGAAAACGCCGTATCTCGGCGATCCGATTCCGTTCGAAGACGACGTGACCCGGTGGGACCGTTTCTACGAACGTGCGGCCGATCCCGAACGACTCGCGCTCGTGCCGAAGGTGCGCGAACGGTTGCTCCAACGCTTACCGACCGATGCGCCCGTCGGCGTTTTCCACGGCGATTTCCAGACCGCGAACCTCTTCTGTTCGTTCGACGGCGATCTGCTCGCGGTCATCGATTGGGAACTGACGGGGATCGGTGCGACGCTGAACGATCTCGGCTGGATCGCGACGTTCAGCGATCCCGCGGCGTGGCACGGCGGTACAGAGGGGCGGCCGATGTTTCTCGACCCGGATACGCTCGTCGATATGTATCGCTCGGCGTGGGGCAAGCCGCTGCCGAACATCAATTGGTTTCGCGCGCTCGCTGCATACAAGTTCGCGATCATCACCGGCTTCAATCTGAGCCTGCATCGCCGCGGCAAGCGCGACGATCCGCTGTGGGAAGTGACGAAGCTGTCGATGGAGCCGTTGGTCTCGCGCGCGCTCGATTTGCTCGCGTAGCCGCGACGCCGGTCACGACGCGC
>DASRZO010000027.1:0-3692 GCA_035686405.1 Pseudomonadales bacterium
AAAGCGTCTCTATCATCCGTATCGTCCTTGGGGGCGGGGATTCGCCGCTTGCGGGCCGCCATCTTAGCCGCGCACGCGTTGGAAACGGAACGGCGATCTGCGATATATGACGGCCCGCGAACGGCGGCACGAACGTCGTCACGGTGCGACGACGTCACGAGGACGAACTTCGAATGCGAGGAACGAGCGAACGATGGACGGCATGACGCCGCGGCGGGTCGGGAAGAGCGCGCTCGCGGTCACGCCGCTCGGGTTCGGCGCGGGGCCGCTCGGCGATCCGCGCGTGCCGGCGAACGATTGCAACGCCGCGGTCGCCGCCGCGTGGCGCGGCGATGTGCGTTTGTTCGACACGGCGCCGGAATACGGCATCGGACGCTCCGAGCGCCGGCTCGGCGTCGCGCTTGCCGAATGCGGCGAGCGGGCCGAATACGCGGTGAACACGAAGGTCGGCCGCACGCTCGAACCCGAACCGGTGCGCATCGAAGCGCACAAGACGCTGGCACCGGATGGCGGGGTGCGCACGCCGCGCGACCCGCGCAGCGGGCATCGCGTGCATTTCGCCTACGACCGCGCGGCGTTCGCAGCGCAGCATCGCGATTCGCTGCTGCGCCTCGGTTTGCCGTACGTCGACAGCCTGACGATTCACGACGTCGACTACGGCTACCACGACGACGCGCAGATCGACGCGGCGCTGGCGCAGTTGTCGCGGCGCGGCGGTGGCGGCGCGGCGGTGCTCGAAGAATGGCGCGACGGCGGGGTGATCAAAGCGATCGGCCTCGGCTGCAACCGCGAGATGCGCAACTACGCGACGTGGTCCGGCGGTCGGCACGAGGACTTGGTCGAACGCATCGCCGACACGGTCGATTTGGATTTCATCATCGTCGCCGGTCCGTACACGCTGCTCGACACGTGCGCGCTCGATCGCGTGTTGCCGCTGTGCGCGTCGCGCAACGTCGGCGCGATCATCGCGTCGCCGTTCGCCGGCGGTTGGCTGATCGCGCCGGAGCGCGCCGGCTACATGTACGGCGAAACGCCGCAGACCGTGCGCGAGAAGACCGACGGTATCGCGCGGATCTGTCGCGACCACGGCGTGCCGATCGGCGCCGTCGCGCTGCAGTTTGTGCTGGCGCATCCGGTCGTGGCGGCTGCGATTCCCGGCGCCCGCTCTGCCGACGAGGCCGTCGAGGCGCAGCGATTGCTCCGTCTCGACGTGCCGAAGGACCTGTGGTCGGAGCTCAAACGCGCGGGGCTGCTCGACGAACGCGCACCGACGCCCGGTTGACGCGGCACGAAACCAATTCACTCGGAGACATCGACATGGAACTGAAAGGCAAAGTGGCCGTCATCACCGGCGGCGCGGGCGGTATCGGCAAGGCGATGGCGCGCGCGTTTCTCGCCGAAGGCGCGAAGGCGGTGATGCTCGCCGACCTCGATCCTGTGCAAGTCGCGAACGCGGCACGCGAAATCGGCTGCGACGGCATGGCGTGCGACGTGACGAACGAAGCGCAGATCGTCGCGCTGGTCGAGCGTACGCGCACGCGGCACGGCGACATCGATTTGTTCTGCTCGAACGCCGGTGCCGGCGGGCAGGGCGTGTTGATCGACGCGCCGAACGCCGTCTGGCAGAAGCAGTGGGAACTGCACGTGATGGCGCACGTGTACGCCGCGCGCGCGGTGTTGCCGCGGATGATCGAACGCGGCGGCGGCTATCTGTTGAACACGGCATCCGCGGCCGGATTGCTGGCGGCGCTCGGCTCCGGTCCGTACACGGTGACGAAAGCGGCGGCCGTGAAGCTCGCCGAATTCATCTCGATCACGCACGGCGACGACGGCATCAAGGTGTCGGTGCTGTGCCCGCAAGGCGTCAACACGGCGATGGCGCCGCGCCGGCTCGGCGACGGCCAGACCGACGGCATCATCGAGCCCGAGCAATTGGCGAAGACCGTCGTCGAGGCGCTGCGCGCGGAACGCTTCTACGTGTTGCCGCACCCGGAGGTCGAGGAGTACGTACGGCGTAAAGGCAACGACGTCGACCGCTGGCTGCTCGGCATGCGGCGGCTGCGCAAGCGTTCGCTCGATGGCGGTGCGCAATGAGCGCCGCCAAGCGTTTCGACATCTCGCTCGCGGCGTGGTCGATGCACAAGGCGTTCTTCGCGAAGGAGATCGATCAGCTCGGCATGGTCGATCTCACGCGCGAACTCGGCATCGACGCGATCGAACTGGTCAACACGTTCTTCCCGTCGCCGCAGTACGTGTATTTGAAGCAGCTACGCAAACGCGCCGACGATCTCGGCGTGCGGATCCTGCTGATCATGTGCGACGGCGAAGGCAGCATGGCGGCACCGGAGGCTGCCAGCCGCGCGCAGGCGGTGCGCAACCATCACAAGTGGATCGACATCGCGGCCGTGCTCGGCTGTCGGGCGATCCGTTGCAACACCGGCGCGCGCGACGGCGACGCCGACGCGCTCGGGCGCTGCGCCGAGAGTTTCGCCGCGCTGCTCGAGTATGCCGATGCGTCGGGCATCGACGTATTGATCGAAAACCATTGGGGACCGTCGTCCGACCCGAAGTGGCTGATGGCCTTGATGGAGCGCGTGCCGCATCCGCGCTTCGGCACGTTGCCGGACTTCGGCAATTTCCCGCCCGAGACCGATGCATACGCCGCGGTGCGCGCGATGATGCCCCGCGCGCACGCCGTCAGTGCGAAGTGCTTCGACTTCGACGCGCACGGCAACGAAACGAAGATCGACTATCTGCGCATGCTCGACATCGTGACGAGCGCGGGTTACCGCGGCCACGTCGGCATCGAGTTCGAAGGCGAGCGGATGAGCGAACGCGACGGCATCGCGGCGTGCAAGGTGTTGCTCGAGCGGTTGCGCTAGCGGATCGCCAACGGCCGGGTTCAGCCGCGACACGTCTCGGGCGGCGGCCACAGCGGATCGACCGCGGCCGACCAGGCATCCGGCGAATCGGCGAGCGCCGGGGGCGGCGCGGTGAGTGTCGTGCGGGCGGCGGCGTCCAGACTGCACATCGAAGCGCGCAGCTGCGTCAGCAATTCGGTCGTCGCGCGTTCGAGCGCCGGACGCTGAACGTGCGAGAGATCCGGTACGTCGGCGAACCGGCCGTGTTGCTGGCGGCGCCACACGTCGATCGACGCTTGCTGACGGTCGCGCGAGGCCGCGATCTGCCCACCGATCACACGCCGCGCATAGTCCTGCGGGATGCCGAGCGCCGCCGCGGCGTTGGTGGTCCGTTCGAGCACCGCCGCCTCGCGCTCGGCATCGAGCACGGGAAGACCGTGGTTCCATTTGTAGCGGGCGACGTCGTCGGCCAACAGCAGGCGCGCGGCGATCGCGTCCTTCAGGCGTGCGATGCCGGCGTCCGCTGCAGAGGTCGCGATCGGCGCGCCGGCGGGACCGTCGCTCGCGTATGCGAGCAGTGCCGCAAACGCCAGCGAGCAGCAGAGCGCGCGCGCAAACGCGAGCGTTCGGAGCAGCGCACCGGCGCACCGAGCCGCACCGCGACGGAACTCGACACGCGCGGGTTCGATCGGCGCGCGTCGTATCGAGCGCTGCGGCCGGCGTCGGTTGTCGGTCGGCACCGCCGCCTCAGGCGAAGACTTCCTTGAAGAAATTCTGCATCGCGAGCCACGAGCGCGCATCGGACTGCGCGTTGAACTTGATGCCCGGCAT
>DASRZO010000028.1:0-11806 GCA_035686405.1 Pseudomonadales bacterium
TTCGAGGCGGTGCAGCCGTGAGAATGACTGCACCTTCGTCGTTTGCGATGTTGATGGGTATTGCGTCGTTTGCGCAGAGCGCGTTTGGAATGCCCGGTGACACTACATTGGTGAGTGAAGCAGATCCGAACGTTCTGTCGGTTGCCGCGTCGGGTACGATCGGTCCGTTCGCAATATCTAGCGACGGTCGCTATGTGGCGTTCTATTCGTACGCGTTGAACCTGGTGGCCGGCGACACCAACGGCCGAAGCAACGTGTTCGTTCGGGATCGGCAGACGAACACAACGACGCTGGTCAGCGTCGGCACCCTAGGAAACGGGGACAGCGTCAATCCGGCGATCAGCGCCGACGGCCGCTATGTGGTTTTCTATTCAAATGCGTCGAACCTGGTGGCCGATGACACCAACGCTTCAAGCGACGTATTCGTGCGGGACCTGCAGACGAATACGACGACGCGGGTCAGCGTCGACAGCAGCGGGGTGCAGGGAAACAGCGCTAGCTACGGCCCAGCGATCAGCGCCGACGGTCGTTATGTGGTCTTCGTACGCGTCGAACCTGGTGGCCGGGATCCAAGGGCACGAAGACATTCTCCGTGACGAGCAAGGATGCGGCTGGAAACTCCACGACGACGAGCGTGAGTTATACGGTGAATTGACGGGATGCAGAAAAGTTGGCGCTTTCATGTGGTCGATTCGATCAAACGCAAGATAAGTCTGGTGCGACTGACGAAGGAATTGAGGCGCATCGCTCGATTCTGATCGATTTGGGGACGTCGCCAATTTTCGTCGTCAGTGGGCAGGTCAATCGATAGCGGCATGCGGTGACTGGCCAGAGTATTCTCTTCCGCCGCAGAATCAGAACAACACCCGCGTCCTGATCGTCCCGTCGACCGCGCGCAATTTCTCGAGCGCGAGTTGGCTGTGCTCGGCTTCGACGTCGATCACGACGTAGCCGATCTCGGCGTTCGTCTGCAGATACTGCGCGGCGATGTTGATGCGGGCTTCGCCGAACACGCGGTTGATGTGTGACAGTACGCCCGGCACGTTGCGGTGGATGTGCAACAGACGATGGCTCGACGGGTGCGGCGGCAGCGCGACCTCGGGGAAATTCACCGCCGACAACGTCGATCCGTTGTCGCTGTAGCGGATCAGTTTGTCGGCGACTTCGGAGCCGATGTTCTCCTGCGCTTCGGCCGTACTGCCGCCGATGTGCGGCGTGAGTAGAACGTTGTCGCACGCGAGCAGCGGCGACACGAACGGATCGTCGTTCGACTTCGGCTCCTCCGGATACACGTCGATCGCCGCGCCGAGCAGACGCTGCGCCTTCAATGCTTGCGCGAGCGCGTCGAGATCGACGACGTCGCCGCGCGATGCGTTGATCAACACGGCCGTGTTCTTCATCAGGCCGATCTCACGCGCACCGATCATGTTGCGCGTCGTCGGCAGCGCGGGGACGTGCAGCGTCACCACGTCGCTGACGCGCAACAATTCGTCGAGCGAATCGAGCTGGCGCGCGTTGCCGAGATTGAGCTTCTTCACGGCGTCGTAGAACACGACGTGCATGCCGAGCGACTCGGCCATCACGCCGAGCTGCGAACCGATGTTGCCGTAGCCGATCACGCCGAGCGTCTTGCCGCGGATCTCGAAGCTCGCCGCCGCGCTCTTCTGCCACACGCCGCGCTTCAGCAGACCGTGCTTCTCCGGAATCCCGCGCAGCAGCAGCACCGCTTCGGCGAGCACCAGTTCCGCGACGCTGCGCGTATTCGAGAACGGCGCGTTGAAGACCGGCACGCCGCGGTTCATCGCGTCCTTCAAATCGACCTGATTCGTGCCGATGCAGAAGCAACCGACGGCGATGAGCCTGCGCGCATCGGCGAGCGCTTGCGCGGTCAATTGCGTGCGGCTGCGAATGCCGACCATGTGCACGTCGGCGAGCGCGCGCGACAAATCGTCGCCTTGCAGCGCGCCGCTCCTGCGCTCGATGTTCGTGTAGCCCGCGGCGTGGAAACGCGTCACCGCCGAATCGTGAACGCCTTCGAGCAATAGAATCTTGATTCGGTCTTTATCGAACGACGTCTGGCTCATCGAAGGGGAGTCCGCGAAAAAGGCGCATATACTAGCGCCTCGTTGCCGCGAACCGCCTGAACATGATCGAAGCGTTGAATGAATTGCTCTCACCGAAGCTGGTGCGCACCGACGCCGATGCGCTCGCGACGTGGGGCACCGATTGGACGCGCAGCTACGCGATCGCGCCGTCGGCGGTCGTGTTTCCTGAAACGGTCGACCACGTCGTCGCGATCGTGCACGCCGCCAACCGGCATCGTTGGAGCCTGGTGCCGTCCGGCGGGCGCACGGGGCTCTCGGGCGGTGCCGTCGCGTCGAACGGCGAAGTGGTCGTGTCGTTCGACCGCATGAACAAGATCCTCGATTTCAACGAAGCGGACCGCATCGTCCGCGTCGAAGCCGGCGTCGTCACCGAAGCGCTGCAGTATTTCGCGGACGAGCACGGCTTGTTCTATCCGGTCGATTTCGCGTCGTCGGGCTCGAGCCAAATCGGCGGCAACATCGCGACGAACGCGGGCGGCATTCGCGTGATTCGCCACGGCATGACGCGCGATTGGGTCGCGGGACTCAAGGTCGTCACCGGCACCGGCGCCGTGCTCGATCTGAATCACGGCCTCGTGAAGAACGCGACCGGCTACGACTTGCGCCATCTCTTCATCGGCTCCGAGGGCACGCTCGGCTTCATCGTCGAAGCACAGATGCGTTTGGCCGCGGCGCCGGCACAGCAGCTCGTGATGGTGCTCGGTGTGTCGCACTTCCCCGACATCCTCACCGTGCTGCAACGCTTTCAGAATGCACTGACGCTTTCCGCGTTCGAGTTCTTCTCCGAACTCGCGCTGCAGAAGGTGACCGAGCATCGCAGTTTGCGCCGGCCGCTCGCGCAGCCGAGTCCGTTCTACGCGTTGATCGAGTTCGACGCGGGCTCGCTCGACGTTGCGCTGAAGACCTTCGAAGCGTGCGTCGCCGACGATTGGGTCACCGACGGCGTCGTGAGCCAAAGCGAAGCGCAAGCGAAAGATCTGTGGCAGTTGCGCGAAGGCATTTCGGAGAGCATCTCGAAATTCACGCCGTACAAGAACGACATCTCGGTGCGCATCTCGCAGATGCCGACGTTCATCACGCAGGTCGATCAGATCGTGCGCGACGCGTATCCGGATTTCGAAGTCTGTTGGTACGGCCATATCGGCGACGGCAACGTGCACCTCAACATCCTGAAGCCGGCGAAGCTGTCGATCGAGGATTTCTACGCGCGTTGCCATCACATCAGCCCGCGCATCTTCGAGGTGGTCGCGCAGCACGACGGCAGCATTTCGGCCGAACACGGCGTCGGCCTCTTGAAGCGCGACTTCTTGGGCTACAGCCGCAGTCCCGACGAGATCGCCGCAATGCGCGCGCTGAAGTCGGTGTTCGATCCGAACGGCGTGATGAATCCGGGCAAGTTGCTCGTGTAAGCCGCTAAAACGACCGCACGCCTTTCGGCCCCGCGGTCAGCACGACGCTCGCCGTGTGTTGCGCGAAGATTCCGTTCCCGACGCACCCAACGATGTTGTTGATGCGCGCTTCCAGCGCAAGCGGATCGGTGAAGTCGAGCCCGTGCACGTCCAGCAGCACGTTGCCGTAGTCGGTGACCACGCCTTGCCGATACACCGGCCGGCCGCCGAGCGCGGCCAACGCGCGTGCGGCGAGTCCGCGCGCCATCGGAATCACCTCCACCGGTAACGGATACCCGCCGATCTGCTTCACCAATTTGCTGTCGTCGACGATGCAGATGAACTGATCGGCGGAGGCGGCGATGATCTTCTCACCCGTCAATGCGGCGCCGCCGCCTTTGATCATCCGTCGCGACGGATCGACCTCGTCAGCGCCGTCGACGTAGACCAGCACGTGCGACGCCGCGTTCAGATCGATCACCTTGATGCCGAGCCCGCGCAGGCGATCGGCCGATTGGTGCGAGCTCGCGACCGCTGCGTCGAAGTGACCGCGCAGTGCCGCGAGGCCGTCGATGAAGAAATTCGTCGTCGAACCCGTGCCGACGCCGATGATGCTGTCGTTGCGCAAGCGCGGCTTGATCATCGCCAATGCCGCCTCGGCGGCCGCGCGTTTGAACGCTTCGTTACTCATGGCGTGTCTTCACCATCGTGCGTGGTTCGCTGACGGCGCTCGTGTGGACGGCATAGACCTCCCCCTTTAGTATGACGGGCCGCTTTTTCGACCGGTTCTGATGCTCGAACGTTACGTCAAGAAGATCCTCGCTTCGCGCGTGTACGACGTCGCGATCGAGTCGCCGCTGCACGAAGCGCGCGGCTTGTCGCGCAGCTTGTCCAATCGCGTGTACTTGAAACGGGAAGATCTACAGCCGGTATTCTCATTCAAGCTGCGCGGCGCGTACAACAAGATGGTGCAGCTGACGGACGAAGAGCGCGCGCGCGGCGTGATCGCTGCATCGGCGGGCAACCACGCCCAAGGCGTCGCGCTCGCGGCGCAGCGGCTCGGCATGCGCGCGCACATCGTGATGGGTCGCAACACGCCGGATATCAAAGTGTCCGCGGTGCGCGATCTCGGCGGCAAAGTGATTCTGCACGGCGACAACTTCGACGAAGCGCGTGATCACGCGAACGCGTTGATGGCGAAGCACGGCTACGTGTTCGTGCATCCGTTCGACGATCCGGACGTGATCGCCGGGCAGGGCACGATCGGCATGGAGATCCTCAACCAACACGGCGCCGCACTGCACGCGATCTTCGTGCCGGTCGGCGGCGGCGGATTGATCTCGGGCATCGGCGCATACGTGAAGTATCTGCGCCCCGACGTGAAGATCATCGGCGTCGAAGCCGAAGGTTCCGCGTGCATGGCCGCGGCGCTCGCCGCCAATCGCCGCGTCACGCTGCCGATGGAGACGCTCGATCTCTTCGCCGACGGTACATCGGTCGCGCAGGTCGGCAAGGAGACGTTCGCGATCGCGCGCCATTGCGTCGATCAAGTCATCGTCGTCACCATCGACGAAATCTGCGCCGCGATCAAAGACATCTTCAACGACACGCGCTCCATCGCGGAACCGTCAGGCGCACTCGCGGTCGCCGGCATGAAGAAGTACGTCGTTTCGAATCGCACCACCGGACAGGACTTGGTCGCGATCGACTCCGGCGCGAACGTGAACTTCGACCGCCTGCGCCACATCTCGGAGCGCACCGAGATCGGTGAAAAGCGCGAAGCGATTCTCGGCGTCACGATTCCGGAGCGGCCGGGTTCGTTCCGCACGTTCTGCAAGACGCTCGGCAAACGCGCGGTCACCGAATTCAACTATCGCTACGCCGACGCAACCCAGGCGCGCGTATACGTCGGCGTGCAGATCACGCCGAACGGCGACCGCACCGAGTTGATCGAGAGCCTGCGCGGCGCCGGCTATGCGGTCGAAGACATGACCGACAACGAGATCGCGAAGCTGCACGTGCGCCACATGGTCGGCGGCCGCGTGAGCGGCGGCAAACCGGAAATTCTGTATCGCTTCGAATTTCCGGAGCGGCCCGGCGCGCTGTTGAAGTTCCTGCTCGAGCTCGGCGAGCAATGGAACATCACGATGTTCCACTACCGCAACCACGGCGCCGCGTGGGGCCGCGTGCTGATCGGCTTCGAGGCCGACGCGCGTGCGCGCGGCGCGCTCGGTCGCTTCCTCGACCGCATCGGCTATCGTTACTCCGAGGAAACCGATAACTCGGCGTATCAAATGTTCCTGCGCTGATGCGACGCCCGCCGCTCGACATCGAACTCGACGTTGCGATGCAACGTCAGCCGAACGAGACGACGTGTGGACCGACGTGTCTGCACGCGGTCTACGATTACTACGAAGACCCGGTTCCGCTCGATCAGGTGATCGGCGAAATTCAGACGATCGACAACGGCGGCACGTATGCGCCGTTTCTCGGCGTGCACGCGCTGAAACGCGGCTATACCGCGACGCTGTATACGTGGGATCTGATGACGTTCGATCCGTCGTGGTTTGCACCGGGTGCGCCGCCGATGACCGAGCGGCTCGAACAGCAAGCGAAGCTCAAGAAGGACCCGCGCGTGCGCGTCGCGTCGCGGGCGTGCCGCGAATTTCTCGAACTCGGCGGCGCGATCCGGTTTCGCGACCTCACGGCGCCGTTTTTGCGCGGTCTGTTGCGGCGCGGCTTGCCGGTGCTCGCCGGTTTGAGTTCCACCTATCTATACCGGATGCGGCGTGAGTTCGGGCCGAACGACGTGCAAGACGATCTGCGCGGCGAGCCGGCCGGCCACTTCGTCGTACTGTCCGGCTATCACCGCCAGGATCGCTTGGTTCGCGTCAGCGATCCGTATCGTCACAATCCGGTGTCGTCCGAGATCCACTATTGGGTGAACATCAATCGATTGATCTCGTCGGTGCTTCTGGGCAACCTCACCTTCGATGCGAACATTCTGTTGATCACGCCGACGAACGGAGCCGACGCCACGTGAACCTGCTGTTCGTCGTCAACAACCCGAAAGACTGGCCGCTGGAAATTCCGGGCGCCACCGTCGTGCCGGCGCGCGCGTATCTCACCGATGCGCAGTATTTCGAAGACCGCTCTGCGAAGGTGTTCAACCTGTGCCGGTCGTACAAATATCAGAGCGCCGGCTACTACGTGTCGTTGCTCGCCGCGGCGCGCGGGCATCATCCGCTGCCGAGCCTGTCGACCATTCAGGATCTGCGCTCGCCGCACGTCGCGCGTCTCTTGTCGGAAGACCTCGACGAATTGATGGAAGACACGCTGACGAAGCTCACGGTCGCCGAGTTCTCGCTGAACATCTTCTTCGGCCGCGCGGCCGATCCGGCCTACGACCGGCTCGCGTGGAATCTGTTCGGGCTCTTCGAGGCGCCGCTGTTGCGCGCGGACTTCGCGCTGCGCGACGGCGAATGGCAATTGCGCTCGATCCGCGCGATCGGCCCGAGCGACGTGCAGCCGAGCGATCACGAGTTCCTGCAGTCGTCGGCGGTCGAGTACTTTTCCGGCAAACGTCGCCGCGTGCGGCGGCGCCCGCAATCGCGCTACGACCTCGCGATCCTGCACGATCCTGCAGAAGCGGAACCACCATCCGACAAGAAGGCGCTCGAGCGCTTCGAAGACGCAGCCGAAGCGCTGGGCTTCGACGTCGAATTCATCACGAAGGACGACGTCGGCCGTGTCGCCGAGTTCGATGGCCTCTTCATTCGCGAGACGACCTCGGTCAATCACCACACGTTCCGCATCGCGCGCCGCGCCGAAGCGGAAGGACTCGTCGTCGTCGACGATTCGAACTCGATTCTGAAGTGCACGAACAAGGTCTATCTCGCGGAGCTGCTGACGCGGCACAAGATCGCGTGTCCGAAGACGCTCGTCGTGCACGCCGAGAACATCGACGAGATCGTGCCGACGCTGAGCTTGCCCGTCGTTCTCAAGCAGCCCGACAGCGCATTCTCGAAGGGCGTGACGAAAGTCGACACCGAAGAGGCGATGCGGACGACCGTCAAGGAAATGCTCGCGCAATCCGAACTGATCGTCGCTCAGGCGTTCCTCCCGACGGATTTCGACTGGCGCGTCGGCATCTTCGACGGCCGCCCGATCTACGTCTGCAAGTACTTCATGGCGCGGCGGCATTGGCAGATCGTCCGTCACAACGCGAAGGGCGGCGAGGGCGACTATGGCGCGTGCGAGACGGTGGCGGTCGGCGAAGCACCGAAGGACGTCATCCAGACTGCGCTCAAGGCCGCGAACCTGATCGGCGACGGGTTCTACGGCGTCGACTTGAAGGAAGTGGGCAACCAGCCGTACATCATCGAGGTGAACGACAACCCGAGCATCGACAACGGCTACGAAGACGCGGTGCTCAAGGGCGCGCTGTATCGCGAGATCATGAGCGTATTCCTGCAGCGTATCGAAGCGAAGAAGCGCGGGCGCACGTCGTCGTGACCGACAATCCGCACGCCGCATTCTCGGTATTCGGAATCGAGATCGAATACATGATCGTCGACCGCGACACGCTGAACGTCGCACCGCTCTCCGACAAATTGCTGACCGCCGCGCACGGCGAGCTGACGCAGGAGACCGAGCAGGGCGACATCGCGTGGAGCAACGAACTCGCGCTGCACGTGATCGAAGTGAAGACGAACGGCCCGACCGCGCGCCTCGACGCGGCCGTCGGCAATTTCCAAGCGGCGCTGCGCCACATCCATCAATTGCTCGCGCCGATGAACGCACGGCTGATGTCGACCGGCGCGCATCCGTGGATGGATCCGCTGAGGGACACGCAACTGTGGCCGCACGGCGACGACGAGATCTATCTGGCGTTCGACCGCATCTTCGGTTGCCAGGGCCACGGCTGGTCGAACCTGCAGAGCATGCACATCAACCTGCCGTTCGCCGACGATGGGGAATTCGGCAAGCTGCACGCGGCGATTCGCGCGGTGCTGCCGATCTTGCCGGCGCTCGCGGCGTCGACGCCGTTCCTCGACGGCCGTGCGACCGGCTTCGCCGACGCACGTGTCGACACGTACGCGAGGAATCAGATCCGCATTCCGTCGATCACCGGCCGCGTCATTCCCGAGCCGGTGCGCTCGCGCGACGAATACCAGTCCGTGATCCTCGAACCGATGTATCGCGCGATCCGTCCCGAAGATCCGCTCGGCATCCTGCAATTCGAATGGCTGAACTCGCGCGGCGCGATCGCGCGGTTCGACCGGAGTGCCATCGAGATCCGCTTGATCGACACGCAAGAACAGCCGGCCGCCGATCTCGCGATCGCGGCGCTCGTCATCGCGACGGTCGAGCGGTTGTATCGCGGTCCGGCGGCCACGCTCGACGCGGCCGACGCGATCGACACCGACGAACTCGCGCGCATTCTGCAGTCGTGCGTGCAGCTCGGCGAACGCGCCCCGATCGACAACGCCGACTACCGGCGCGTGCTCGGCGCGCCGGACGCGCGCACCGGCCAAGACGTGTGGCGCGCCTTGGCGAACCTGTCGGCGCAGAAACTCGGGCCGCACGAAGATGCGCTCGACGTGGTCCTCGGCGACGGCACGCTCGCGACGCGGTTGCTGCGCGACGTCGGCGCGCGCGTCGACGCGCAGTCGCTGAAGAAGACCTACGCTCGCTTGTGCGATTGCCTCGCGCACGGACGCATGTTCCGTTCCGCGGCGTGAAACCCGCGTCGTCGTCACCTGCGAGCACGGCGGGCATCGGATTCCGCCGCGCTGGGCGGCGCTGTTCAAACGTCAGCGCGCGCTGCTCGAATCGCACCGCGGTTGGGACGCCGGCGCGCTGACGCTCGCGCGCCAACTCGCGAAGGCGCTGGATGCGCCGCTCGTCGCGAACACCACGTCGCGATTGCTCGTCGATTTGAACCGTTCGGAGCACCATCGCGCGGTGTTTTCTTCGATCACGCGCGGGCTCCCGGCGGCGGAGCGCGAACGCATCCTCGACGAGGTCTATCGTCCGTATCGCAATCGCGTCGAGCAATTCGTCGACGGTGCCGTGGCGCGCGGTCGCGTCGTGCACCTGTCGGCGCATTCGTTCGTACCGGTGTTGCACGGGCAGCGGCGGCGCGCCGACGTCGGTTTGCTGTACGACCCGTCGCGGCGGCCGGAGAAAGCGTTCTGCGATGCGTGGCACGACGCGCTGAAAACAGCGCTGCCGGATTTCGCGGTGCGCCGCAACTCGCCGTATCGCGGCACCGCCGACGGCCTAACGACCGCGCTCAGGCGCCGACACGCCGCCAACGACTACATCGGCGTCGAGATCGAAATGAATCAGCGCCTACTCGCATCGGGCGACTTCGACGCGGTCGTGCGCGCGCTGATCGACACCGTGAAGGCGCTGATCTGAGTCCGCGCGCGCCGTTTGCACGGCGATCACCGTCGCACCCATGCCCGGATCGACCGCCCACGCTTCGTGCGCTTCGCGAATGTCGTCGAGCGCGAACACGCGTTTGATCGCCGGGGCGATCGCGCCGTCGCGCAGCAGCGCGAACAGCGTCGCGAGGTCGTCGAGGTAGTGCTTCGACGCGCGATTGACGCCGTAGAACGTCGCGCGCGTGCCGGTCCACACCTTGAGGTTCTTCGCGAACACGCGTGCGAACTCGAGCAGCGCCGGGCGCGGCCGCGCGCGCCGCGCGAAACCCGGACCGTTCATGCCGTACGCGACCAACACGCCGCCGCGCCGCAGGATCGATTCCGACTCGTCGAAGCTGTCGAAGCCGAGCGGATCGAACACCGCGTCGACGCCGCCCGAGTTCCGCATCGCGTCGATCCAACGCTTGTCCGTATACACGAACGGCGTGACGCCGAGCGCCGCCAGCGCCGCATGATTGCGGCTCGACGCCGTGCCGTAGATCTGCGCGCGCTGACGTTGCGCGAGCGTGAGGATCGCTTGACCGACCGCGCCGCTGAGACCGTGCACGAATACGCGACTGCCGGCTTGGACCCGTGCCGTGCGTACGACCATCTGATACGCCGTGACCCACTCGTTGACGAGCGCGACTGC
Organism: Pseudomonadales bacterium; assembly: GCA_035686405.1. GTDB lineage: Bacteria > Pseudomonadota > Gammaproteobacteria > Pseudomonadales > Azotimanducaceae > DATJGR01. The sequence goes on from DASRZO010000028.1 coordinate 10,577, forward strand.
TTGGCGCGCGTCGACACCGGCCGGCACCGCGACGAGAAATCGCTCCGGCACGTTCGCGAGTTCCGCTTGTCCGTCATAGACGGTGAGGCACGCGACCCGCGTGCCGACGGCGAAACGCGAACTGCCCGCGCCGTTGACCGCGACCGTGCCGACGATGCCGTAGCCCGGCGTCAGCGGCGCCTTGCGCTGCAGCGGGTACAGACCTTTGCGCATGGCGACGTCGGCGCCGCCGAACGACGAATACTCGACCGTGACCTGCACCTCGCCGCGCGCCGGCGGCGCGATGTCGGCTTCGACGATCTTCACCTGCGATTCGTCGCCGAACGATTCGATGAGCACTTTGCGGATGCGGGTCATGGCGGTCTCCGTCGAACGATGTGGTGCAACGGTAAGCGCCCGGTCGTCATTTGAGAAATGCATTGTTAGGATACGATTCATGCGACGAACGCATGTATCCGGATACGATCTCAAGCTGTTGCCGGCGCTCGAGGCGCTGCTGGAGCATCGCAACGTCACGCGCGCGGCCGCCGAGATCGGATTGAGTCAACCGGCGATGAGCCGCGTGCTGTCGCGGCTGCGGCACCTGCAGAACGATCCGTTGTTGGTGCGGGCCGGCAAAGGCTATGCGCTGACGGCGCGCGCCAAAGAGATTCAACCGCAGGTGACCGCGGCGATCCGCAATCTGCGCGAGGTTTTCTTGCGCCACGACTTCGATCCGGCGAGCGAGCTTCGCACGGTGCGTGTCGCGGCCGCCGACGCGGCGTCGATCCTGCTGATTCCCGATATCGTCGCGCGGCTCGCGCACGAGGCTCCGGGCGTCGAACTGCGCGTCGAGCCGTATCGCGCCGACACGGTCGAGCGCCTCGAGAGCGGCGAGATCGACATCGTGTTCGCGCTCGCGAGCACGCCGCTGCCGCCGCACGTGTTCAGCGAAACGTTTGCCGAAGATCGCCTCGCGTTGGTGATGCGCGCGGGACATCCGGCGGCGCGCAAGAAGGTGTCGATCGCGGACTACGGCAAGTTCGACCACGTCAGCATCGCGCTCCTCGGCGACGGCCGTTCGGAGCTCGACGCGTTGCTCGCGGCGCAAGGCGTCGCGCGCCGCATCGCCGTCGTCACGCCGTATTTCATGGCGGCGCTCGCGACCGTCGCGCGTACCGATCTCCTCCCGACGATTTCGGCCGCGCTGGCGTCGAAGTTCGCATCGACATTCGGTCTCGTCGTGCGCGA
>DASRZO010000029.1:0-5615 GCA_035686405.1 Pseudomonadales bacterium
GAAGACGCCGGTGAGCCAGCGATGTTCGACGTACAAGACGCCGATCGCTTCGTTGCGCGCGATGATCGGCAAGCCCATCACGGACAGCGGCTGGAAGTCCTTGACGTAGACGTCTTGGGTGAAGACGTCCTCTTTCGTCGCATCGGACAGCACCAGCGTTTGTCGCGTGCGAGCGACGAATTGAATGATGCTCTGCGGTACCTCGTCGCAGTCTTCGAGCGCAATCGGCGGCGTCAGCCGTCGCGTCGATCCGCCGTCGACCGAGGCGATCGCCTCGACGAACAAACGCTCGTCGTGCGCGAGCAGCATCGTCGCCTTCTGGGCGCCCGCGTGTTCGAGCGCGAGGCGCAGCAGCTTGATCAACACGCGATCGAGCACGATTTCGCCGGAGATCGTCTGCGCCGCGCGCAGTACCGTCGTCGTGTCGAGCAGCCGTTGACCGATCTCGTTCGTTTCGCTGTTGCCGCCGACGCTCGCGAAATCGCGCACCGTCATGTCCACGAGATCGCCGACGCTCCACGCACCGGAATCGGGGCGCGAATTGCGGTGATCGCCGAGATAAGCCTGGAACTCGCGTTCGAGCTGGTTGCCTTTCGACAGCGCGCCCCAGCGCAAATACGCTTGATAGGCGTTGCGCATGAAGAGCCGCGCGAAGTCGGTGCGCGACGACTTGTGGCATAGCCGCGCCGCGAGTTCGTACGCGATCGCTTCGTCGTTCGCGAGACCGAGCCGGCGCGCCGTGTGCGCGGCCGATTCGTAGCGTTCGAGGGCGGCGGTGGTGTGGCCCTTCGCCCACGCGATCTCCGCCTCGATGATCGCGACCTTCGGTGCGGCCGTATGCGCACCGAAGCGTTCCCAGCGCTGCAGCGCGGCGAGTTGGTCGCGCACCGCGTCGATCGCATCGCTGCCGCCGGTGCGCAGCGCCGTCAGCGCTTCGGCGAACGTGAACCACATGACCATCGGCGATCCGGTCAGGCGGCCGATGTAGCGGCGCGCCTCGACCAGCACGTTGGACGCGCCCTGGTAGTCGTTGAACAAGACGGCGAAGTACAGACGCAGCGTGTAGATGTACGCGAGCGCGGCCTGATCGTCCGGGTTCGCGAACGTGGCGTCGTCGGCACCTTCGTGCGTGTCGCCGTGGCCGAGCAGGCTCGCGATCACTTGCTGCATGAACCGCGCGATGTTGACGGCCGTGACGTGCTTCAGCGGCGTCACGTCGGCGAGCCGCGCAGCGAGTTCGCGCGACAGCGACGCGAGCTCCATTCCGCGCACGAGCGCGTTCGTCGAATAGAACACGATCGCGACGAGCGCGAATTCGTAGTCGTGCGCCGCGATGCTGCGCCGGGTGTTTTCGGTCAGCGGCGACAGCGTCTGTTCCATCGAGCCCATCCAATGGTCGACGAGGCCCGACAGCAGCGTCAGCGCGCGTGTCGAGAATTTGTCGTCGTCGAAACGGTGCGCGAGTTGGCGTGCGGTCGTCGCGAGCGACTTCGACTTCTCCATTTTGCCGAGCGACGCGTGGCGCACCGCTTCGGATGCGAACGCGAACGCGACTTCGGCGCTATAACCGGCGCGATGCGCGCGGATGATGATGTCCTGCGCGAGGCGCGACTGCCGCGAGCCGACGTGATAGCCCGCGTGCACCATCTGCGCTTCGAGCCGGAACGCCTGCTTCAGGCGACCGTCGGTGAGCAGCGGAGCGTCCGTCGGAATCGGCCGCGTCGCGAGCATGAACGGGATGCGCCAGCGCGGCGACACCACTTCGTGCCCCAGTTTCTCGAGACTCGCTTCGCCGATCGCGATCGCGTCGCCGAGCTGGTTCTGCGCGAGCGCGGCGCGAACGCGCAGCTCCGTCAGCGCGCTGCTCTCGCCGATCTCCTGGAAATCGGCGCGGCCGAACACGCGCGCAAGCTGTTCGAAGTCGCCGCACAGGAACGCCGCTTCGGCGGCGCACTCGATCAGCGCTTGCACGAGTTCGGCATGATCGGCGGCGAGCGGACGATTCGGTCCGAGCGGATACAGCGCGAGGCCGCTGCGGCAATACTTGAACGCCGGTTGGAACGCGCTCTCGAGCAGCGCCTCGCGCGCCGCCAGCAAGTTGAAGTGCGCGATCGCATTGCGGCGTTTCGGATCCGATTCGAACGGGCCGACCGCGGCGTTGAATTGATCGGCGACGCGCTTCGCCGACGAGCCGGTCGTGTCGGCCGACACCAACGCGTCGGCGACGACCAAATGGATGTGCTGTTTGCGGTCGTCGGCGATGCGCCGGTAGATCAACGCGCGCACGCGCGGATGCGCGAACTGATAGCGCATGCCGCGGTCTTGTTCTTCACGCAAACCGCCGATCAGCCCTTCGCCGACCGCCTTGCGCAAATGGCTCGCGACCAGCGCCGGTTCGGCGCCGGCGACCGCGGCGATCAGGTTCGCGTCGAAGCTGTCGCCGATGCAGGCGCCGATTTCCATCGCGTCCAACGTTTCGGGCGGTAGCTTTTCGAGCTGGCGTTCGATCCGTTCGCGCGTGTTGTCGGAGAAAAAGTGCGCGCGGACCTGTTCCAGATCCCACGCCCATTGGTTGTGCAGTGCGTCGTAGTACAGCGCGTTCTGATCGTGCAGCTCGAACAGCAGATCGAGCACGTGCGACGGCACGCCGTCGGTCTTCGCGTGGATTTCGGCGGCGAGTTCGCGCACGCGCGCTTCGGACTGCGACAGCAGGTCGGCGAGCATCGAGCGCAAGTGGCCTTTGTCGAGCACCGTCAGCACGATGTCGGTCGTCTTGCCGGCGATGCGGGCATCCTTGAACTCGACCAAGTCGGCGTCTTCGGACGCGATCAGGACGAGCAGATGACGGCCGTGCAGCGCGACCGACAACAGCTCCGCGATCGTGTCGGGATCGATGCGGTCGACCTGCTCGATCGCGAGCGCGATCGGAATCGGGCTGAACGCGCGCAACAGCGCGCGCAACAGATGTTCTTCGGCGCGGCCGTACAACGTCGAGTCGTCGGACGCGTCGGTGTCGACGATGGCCGACAGGTCCGGCACCAGTGCGACGAGCGCGCTCGGGTTGTCGTTGGTCAGACGCTTCAGCCGTGCCAGGAAGTCGTCGACGTCGCCGGACGGCCGCGACAACAGCTGCCGTACCAACGATGCCGCCAAGTCGCGCAGCATTTCGAGGCCCGACGCGAACTGATCGGTGGCGGGACGGATGCGCGCGGCCAAGCCGTGCCGCTCCGCGATGTTGGCCATCGCCGCGTCGACGAACGCGCTCTTGCCGATGCCGTGCCCGCCGAGGATGCGCGCGATCGCGACTTCCCCGCGCGTTGCCCGGTCGAAGAGCGTGTTCAGCGACTTGATCTGATCGTCGCGGCCGTACAGGCGCTTCGGAATCGACAATTGACCGCGTGCGTCGGAGCGGCCGAGCGTGAAGCTCTCGGTGTCGGCGTGGCTCGCCCACAGCTCGTAGCCTTCTTCGAAGTCGGCGCGTACCGCGGCGGCGCTCTGGTAGCGATCTTCCGGTTGCTTCGCGAGCAGCTTGGCGACGATGTCCGACAGCCACTGCGGCAGCTTCGGATTGACCTCTTTGATCGGCGTTGCCAGCCGGGCGATGTGATAGTGGATGAGCTCGAGCGGGTCGCTGTTGGTGAATGGCGGCGAGCCGGTGAAGAGTTCGTACAGCGTCGCGCCGAGCGAGTAGAGGTCGGTGCGATAGTCGACGACGCGGTTCACGCGGCCGGTCTGTTCCGGCGAAATGTACGGCAGCGTGCCGGTCAGATGCGCGATCGCGGTCGCGTCGGGATATTCGCGCGGCGCGAGCGTCGCGAGGCCGAAGTCGATCAGCCGCACGAGCTCCGCCTCCGGATTGCAGACGATGTTGGCCGGATTGATGTCGCGGTGGATGACGCCTTCGTCGTGGATCGATTGCAGCGCTTGGCAGAGCTGAATGGAGACCGCGAGCTTTTGCTCGAACGTGAGGTTGCCTTGGCGGATCAGTTCGCGCAGCGCGCTCGCGTGCACGTCTTCGAACAGGATGCGGCTGTCGCGCTCCGTCAATTCGATCGCGCGGACGACGTACGGGCTCGTCAGCGATTGGTTGACCGCGAACTCGTGGTGATAGCGCGCCACTGCGCTCGGCCCGGCGGCCGACGGCTTCAACGTTTTGATGATGACCGGCCGGTCGCCGAGTCGACCCCGATGGACGAGGGTGCTGGCGCTCTCGTAGATCCGCTTCTCGATGTCGAGGTCGAATTCAGCCATGGCGGTGAGCGTCGCTCCGCCGGTCAGTCGGTGCCCGTCTGGGCTCGGATACGCGCGGTGAGAACTGCGGCGCCGCGAAGCGTGATTACGTTACACGACCTCGGGCGTGAAGAGATACCCGGTGCCGTGGATCGTCGTGATGATCTTCGCCGTAGCGGCGCGTTCACCGAGCTTCTTGCGCAGTTGGCCGACCAGCACGTCGATGTAGCGGTCGTCCGGAAACCATTCGCGGTTGCGGATGCGGTTCATGATCTGGTCGCGGTTCATGACTTCGCCGGCTTTTTCCATGAACGACAACAGCAGCTGGTACTCGCCGGCCGAGAGTTGGTTCGCTTCGCCTTCGGGCGAGGTCAGCTCGCGTTTGTTGAGGTCGAGCGTCCAGCCGGCGAATTTGCGGATGTGGTTCTTCTTCCGCTGCCGCTGCTGGATGTGCACGCGGCGGATCAGGTTGCGCGCGCGCGACAGCAGTTCGCGCGGGTCGAACGGTTTCGTCACGTAGTCGTCGGCGCCCGATTCGAGGCCGAGGATGCGGTCGATCTGCTCCTGCTTGCTCGTGACGAGGATGATGCCGATGTCGGAATGCGCGCGAATCTCGCGCGTCAGCGTCAGACCGTCTTTGCCCGGCAGCTTGATGTCGAGCAGGACGAGGATGACGTTCGTGTCGTTCACGAGGCCGACGACTTCGTCGCCGTTACCCGTCGACGAGACTTTGAATCCTTCGTCGGTGAAGTAGGAGACGAGCTGTTCGCGAGTGATCGGCTCGTCTTCGACGACGAGGATGTGGTCCTGTTCGGCCATTTTCCTAATCCTGTTGGCAATGCCGAGATGGCGCTGTGTCACTGAGCGGCAACGCATTCCTGGCCGCGTCGCACAGTGGGATCAAAGCCGGTATGGTACTGAAATGCAACGCATAAGTACCGTGTTTGCGGCGGCCATCACGTGACGTCTGGGTCGGTCATCAAGATTCCCTGGAACGCGCTCTCGGACGACGCGCTCATCGGCGTCATCGACGATTTCATCAATCGCGAAGGCACCGACTACGGTCATCGCGACTACGATCTCGAACAAAAGCGCGCGGCGGTGCGACGCCAACTCGTCGCGGGCAGCGCGGTGATCGCATACGACGCGCACACGCGGACCACCTCGATCGTCCCGGCAAACGAACTGACGTAGTTCCGTCGTCTCTGCGCCGGTTGCGCGCCGCCGTCGCGACGTAGTGCCGTCGTTAGGGCCGATGCGTGGCCGAAGCGTCAAGATTCCGGCGAGCAGCAACGACTACGGCAACTTCGTCGCGGCGCCGACCTATCGCCGCGGCATCAGCGACGAGGTTTCCGCCGAGGTGCACGCCGAGGGCGAAGCCGGCG
>DASRZO010000030.1:0-3958 GCA_035686405.1 Pseudomonadales bacterium
TGCTTTGCGGCGAGCGTCTCGATGAGCCGCATCGCCGCGGCCGGTGCGTAGTCGCACGCGCGCAAGTGCGGAATGCAGTGCGCGATGCGGCCGCGCAAATGGGCCGCTGCATCGACGCTGCGCAAGTCGCAGTTCGGACGATCGGGAATGTTGACTGTCTCGATGCGCGGATAGCGCGCGGCAAGGAGTGCGGCCGCTGCGTCGAGATCCACCGTGGAACGCGGGACGATTTCGAGCGAGGTACGCATCGGCGTGGCGACAACTGCGTGGTGAACGACGACGCCAGTGTGCGTGGCGGCGGGTGCGCGACAAAACCAAAGGACTCACGCGGAACTTGAAGCGCCCTCATGGAGGCAACGCGCGCTGCGCGCGGCGTCTTCGCTGCCGGTGAACGTCGGTGACGGTGTGCCGAAACGCAGAGTTCGCCGCCCGCGGCGAGTGCCGTCAGTTGACCTGCGTCTCGCTTTCGCGGCCGAGTTCGATCACGCGCAGCCGGCCGTCGTTGTTGGCGAGCCGCGTGACGGAGCCATAGCCCGGGCGGAAGCACACGAGCCGATCGTCCGAGAGCGCTGCGCCGACCGCGACGTTGATCGCGATGAAGTGGCAAAAGACGACGCTGTCTTCGCGCATCTCGAGCAGCCGTTCGATCAACGCGTGCCGCCAACGCTGCAAGTCGGCCGGCAAGGCGCGCCAGCGGCCCTGCATCGCTTCTCGCAGCCACGCGGCGCGCTCGGCGAGGTCGTCGGTCGGCGACGGAATTTCGGTCACACGATGCTCGATCAGCATCTCGACGCCCCAGCGCTCGGCGAGCGGAATCGCCGTCTCGCGCGCGCGGGCGAGGGGACTCGAATAGATCGTGAGCGGACCGAGCGGCGCGAGCACCGACGCCGTGCTCGCCGCGTGCGCGCGGCCGAGATCGTCGAGGCCCGGGTCGTGGTGGCCGTCGAAGCCGGCGGCGGCGCGGCCGTGACGCACGAGAAACAAAGTGGCCATTGTCGTGTCCGTAAGGCGTTAGTGGTTAAATACGCGATTCTTTTTTTGCCCCCGGCGTACTTGCTGCCGCAGCGCCGGGAAAATCAACGAGTCGCGGCGCACGAAGTAGTGGAAAAACCTATGAAACCACATGACTCCGGCTTGTCGCCGGATATGGTACCCGACACGAAAGTCAGCGTTCGAGAGGTGTTCGGGCTCGACCAGGACATGGAATGCCCGGCGTTCAAGGAACGCACGGCATACGTGCCCGAGATCGATCCGGCGTATCGCTTCAACCCCGAAACGACGCTGTCGATTCTCGCGGGATTTGCGTTCAACCGCCGCGTGATGATTCAGGGTTATCACGGCACCGGGAAGTCGACGCACATCGAACAGGTCGCAGCGCGGCTCAACTGGCCGTGTATCCGCGTGAACCTCGACAGCCACATCAGCCGGATCGATCTCGTCGGCAAGGACGCGATCGTCGTGCAGGACGGCCAGCAGATCACCGAATTCAAAGAAGGGATGCTGCCGTGGGCGTTGCAGCACCCGACCGCGCTGGTGTTCGACGAATACGACGCGGGCCGTCCGGACGTGATGTTCGTGATTCAGCGCGTGCTCGAAGTCGAAGGCAAGTTGACGCTGCTCGATCAGAACAAGGTCATCAGCCCGCACCCGGCGTTTCGTTTGTTCGCGACGACGAACACGATCGGTCTCGGCGACACGACCGGCCTCTATCACGGCACGCAGCAGATCAACCAGGGCCAGATGGACCGCTGGAACATCGTCACGACGTTGAACTATCTGCCGCACGACGCCGAGGTCCAGATCGTGTTGTCGAAAGAGCCGAGCTGGGCCGCGACGGAGAAAGGCCGTCGGCGGATCTCGAACATGGTGTCGGTCGCGGATCTCACGCGGCGCGGCTTCATCAACGGCGATCTGTCGGTGGTGATGTCGCCGCGGACGGTCATCACATGGGCGGAGAACGCCGAGATCTTCAACGACCTCGGTTTCGCGTTCCGAGTGTCGTTCTTGAACAAATGCGACGAGCTGGAGCGGCCGATCGTCTCCGAGTACTACCAGCGCTGCATGGGCGAAGATCTCGGTGATGCCACGCGTGGTATCACCCTGAAAGCCTCTTGAGCTGAGGTTCGCAGTTTCGACCGAGACCGCCATGTCCGCGAACGACAAGGACAATCCGCTGGAGCCGTTCAAGCGCGCCACGATCGCGACGATGCGCGCGCTCGCCGAAAACGACGAGCTCGACATCACGTTCGGTCACGGCACGCCGTCGGCAAGCGGCAACCGCATCCGGGTGCCGTTGCCGGCGCTCGGCTCGACGCCGGAACAGATCGACGTGGTGCGCGGCGTCGGCGACGAATTCGCATTGCGGCTGCGCTATCACGACGAACGCCTGTACAAGCGTCGTGCGCCGCGCGAAGGCCCGGCCGAAGAGATGTTCCGTTGGGTCGAGGACGCACGCATCGCGTCGATCGGCAGCCTGCGGATGCTCGGCGTCGCACAGAATCTCGACGCGTCGCTCGAGTCGCAATGCCAAGAAGCGGCGTTCGACACGATCACCACGGAGACCGAGGCGCCCCTTAGCGTCGCTGTTGGGCTGCTCGTGCGAGAGCGCTTGACCGGCCGCAAGTTGCCGCCGTCGGCGGAGAACGTCGTTCGCCACTGGCGCGACTATGTCGAAGAGCGCGCCGGCAGCGACATCGATCTGCTGAAGGACTGCCTGCTCGACCAAGACCGGTTCGCGCGGGTGTCGCGTTCGATCCTGTCGGACCTCGGGCTCGCGTCCGAATTCGATCAGCCGCCGGAGCTCGAAGAGAACGATCAGGACACCGAGACTGTCGACGAATCCTCCGATTCGGACTCCGAGGCGAGTCCGGAGGACGTCGTGCTCGACGACGATTCGATGGCCGACGAAGACTCCGAAGGCGAGACGTCGACCATGCAGATGGAAGCCGACATGGATCTGTCGGACCTCGGCTCCGAATCCGATCCCGACGAAGCGCCGAACATCACGCCGGACGAATCGGGGCGGATACGCGTCGACGTCAACTATCAGGCGTTCACGCAAGAGTTCGACGAGGTCGTCCGCGCCGAGGAATTGTGCGATCCGGAAGAGCTGACGCGGTTGCGCGCGATGCTCGATCAACAGCTCGTGTCGTTGCAGCACGCGACGTCGAAGCTCGCGAATCGATTGCAGCGCCGCTTGCTGGCGAAGCAGAACCGCTCGTGGGAGTTCGATCTCGAGGAAGGCATTCTCGACGCATCGCGGCTCGCGCTCGTCATTGCCGATCCGATGAACCCGCTGGCGTACAAGCAAGAACGCGAGACGAAGTTCCGCGACACCGTCGTCACGATGTTGATCGACAGTTCCGGTTCGATGCGCGGTCGCTCGATCACGATCGCGGCAATGTGCGCGGACATTCTCGGCCGCACGCTCGAACGCTGTTCGGTGAAGGTCGAGATCCTGGGCTTCACGACGCGCGCCTGGCGCGGCGGTCAGTCGCGCGAGCGCTGGATCGCGGGCGGCAAGCCGTCCAATCCGGGGCGCCTCAACGATTTGCGCCACATCGTCTACAAAGCGGCCGACGATCCGTGGCGGCGTACGCGGCGCAATCTCGGTTTGATGATGCGAGAGGAACTGCTGAAGGAGAACATCGACGGCGAGGCCCTCATCTGGGCGCACAACCGCATTGTCGTGCGGCAGGAGCAGCGCAAGGTGTTGATGGTGATCTCCGACGGATTGCCCGTCGACAACTCGACGCTGCTCGTCAACCCGAGCAATTACCTCGAACAGCACCTGAAGTACGCGATCGACATCATCGAGAATCAGTCGCCGGTCGAACTGATCGCGATCGGTATCGGACACGACGTCACGCACCACTATCGTCGTGCCGTGACGATCACCGACGCCGAGCAGTTGGGCGGCGCAATGACCGAGCAACTCGCCGCGCTCTTCGACATCAAC
>DASRZO010000031.1:0-5150 GCA_035686405.1 Pseudomonadales bacterium
TCGTATTGCCGATCGGCATTTCGTTCTTCACGTTCCAGAAGGTCGCGTTCCTGGTCGACAGCTATTCGAACGAAGTGGAACGGCACGACTTCGTCGACTTCTGCCTGTTCGTCATGTTCTTCCCGCAATTGATCGCGGGACCGATCGTGCATTTCAAAGAGGTGATCCCGCAGTTCCGCAGCGCCGTACGGCCCGAGAGCGTCGACCGCTACGCGCTCGGGATCACGGTGTTCGCAATCGGCCTCGCGAAGAAGGTGATCATCGCCGACACGTTCGCGGTCGACGCCAGCGCCGTATACGACGCGGCGGCGCATGGCGCCTTACCGGCGTTCGGCGACGCGTGGCTCGGCACCGTCGCCTACGCGCTGCAGATCTATTTCGACTTCTCCGGCTATTCGGACATGGCGATCGGCCTCGCGTGGATGTTCGGCATCCGCCTGCCGATCAACTTCGCCTCGCCGTACAAATCGCAATCGATCGCCGAGTTCTGGCAACGCTGGCACATCACGCTGTCGCGCTTCCTGCGCGACTATCTGTACATCCCGCTCGGCGGTAATCGGCGCGGCCACGCCAGGCAACGCGTCAACCTGATGCTGACGATGTTGCTCGGGGGCTTGTGGCACGGGGCCGCGTGGACGTTCGTACTGTGGGGCGCGCTGCACGGCGCAATGCTGGTCGTGCATCGTGCGTGGGAGCAGTCGACCTTCGGCGCGCGCCACGCGTTGCCGCCGCTGGTCGCCCGCACCGTGACGCTCGTGTGCGTCGTACTCGCGTGGGTGCCGTTTCGCGCCGCCGACTTCGCCACGACGCTGACGCTGTATCGCGGTCTGGTCGGCCTGAACGGCTTCGGCGCGGCGTACGAATTGCTCGACAAGGCGTCGAACAGCGCGTTATTGGCGGCGGCCGGCGTCGTTGCCGTTTGGATTCTGCCGAACACGTATCAATGGCTCGGCGGCGCAGCACCGGGGCTGCCGACGCCCGGCTATCCCGCGACGTATCCGTCCGATCCGCCAACGCGCCTGCAATGGCGCGCCGACCGGCGCCACGCTCTCGCCTTCGCCGTGCTGATGTTCGCCTGCTTCGTGAAGCTCAATGACGCCTCGCCGTTCATCTATTTCCAGTTCTGACGCGCGGCGCTACGTGCGCACGCTGCTCGCCACGCTCGCGGCACTCGTCGTCGGCCTCGTCTCGATCACGACGATCGGTTACCGCATGGGTTGGGTCGAGGCCGCGAATCACGAGATCTATCGCTATCAGCGGGCGAAGATCGACGCGCCGGCGCCGATCGACATCGCGTTCGTCGGCGACAGCTCGCTCGGCAACGCGATCGACGCGAAACTCTTCGGCGAATTGACCGGACGACCGACCGCGAACCTCGCGCTGAACGGTTCCTACGGCGCCGGCGGTTCGTACAACATGGTGCGCAAGTTGATCGCGGCGAAGCATCCGCACCTGATCGTCGTGATGCAGTCGATCGATTCGATGCGCCGCGACAACGCTTTCCCCGGCTTCTATTTCTCGGCCGAGCCGAGCGATCTGCTGACGATGCCGCCGCTGCAGGTCCTCGAGCTGTATTTCAGCTGGAAGACGGCGAAGCGCATCGTGCAGCAAGTCGCCAAGTCCGGCTTTGCGCCGAAGGTCGAATTCTTCGACGGCGACTACATCAGTCAAGCGGCGTATCCGATCGACAAGCCGGTGAAGCAAGTGCTCGCCGAGAATCCGCTGCAGCCGTCGATGGTCGCCGCCGCGCAGATGCATTACCTGCACAAGATCGCAACGGCCTGCGCGGCCGCGCGGATCACGTGCGTGTTCGCGAGCGGCCCGATCTATCAGGACTACTGTACTCAGACGCGCGGTTATCTCGACGCGCTCGGCTCGGCCGTCGATGCGACGGGGCTCCAGCGCATCGCCGGAACGCCGCTGTGCGTCGACGACGCCGAGATCGGCAATTCGATCGACCACGTGCGTCCGGATCTGAAGCAGGAATACACGCGCCGTTACTACGCGCTGCTGCGCGACGTGGTGGCGTCGTTGGGGAATTGAGACGAATGCGCCGCGGCGAACCGCGGCGCATTCTCTCTATCGCATCGTCGACCGCGAGATCGACGATCGAAAACGGACCGCGCGACCGCCTGAACGACGGCGCGATCCGGACACATCAGGCGCGCGTGCCTTCCCAGGTCGCGTTTCCGAACGCGCCGAGCTTCACGCTGCCGCCGATCTTGTCGCCGTTCACTTTGCCGGTGAACTCGAGCTTGATCGGCATCGGCTGGGTCAGGTTCGCCGACCAGCTGACGTTGTCGCCGTCCGCCTTGCCGTCCAGCAAATCGAGGTTGCCTTGGCCGCCCTTCATCTGTCCCGTCAGCTTGCCGCCGGCGGTCGACAACACCAGGGTCGCCTTCTGCGCGCCCATCGGGGTGTTCATCGTCACGTTCCAGCTACCGTCTGCGCTCATCTGCTTCTCCTGTCTTACGTTGATGCCGGCTCGCCGCCGGAGGTTGGATGCCGGCTCGCCGCCGACGTTGATTGCCGGCTACCGCCGGAATGTCGAAAAACTCTAATCGGGCAACCCGAGTACCCGCTTCGCGACGATGTTGAGCTGCACTTCGGAACTGCCGCCCGCGATCGTCAGCGCCTTACCGAAGAGCCACGTCCGCGTCGTCTGCAATTCGTGCGGGGTGAAGCCCTCGCCTTCCCAACCGACGCCGTGCGTCCCGAGGAACCGCACGTTCGCCTCGGCGCGACGCGCGTCGAGTTCGGTCGAATAGTATTTGAAGATCGACGTGGCAAACGTCTCGGTCCGGCCGTTCGCGTTCTCTTCGGCGGCGCGACGCAGCGTCAACGCGAAGGCGCGCGCGTCCATCTCGATCGCACCGACTTCCTCGCGCGTCGCGGCATCCGCGATCTTGCCGTCCGCTTCGCCGACGTAGCGCTTGGCGAGATCCGGCAGCGAACCGCCCGTCCGAACACCGCCGCCGGGGCCGGAGATCGACGCGCGCTCGTGCTGCAAGAGCCGTTTGCCGATCGTCCAGCCGCGATTCTCTTGGCCGATCAAGTTCGACTTCAGCGCTTTGACGTTGTCGAAGAAGCACTGACAGAAATCGGAGTTGCCGGCGATCAGCTCGATCGGTTTCACCGAGACGCCGGGTTGATCCATCGAGAACAGCACGAAGCTGATGCCTTCGTGTTTCGGCGCACTCGGGTCGGTGCGCACCAGACAGAACATCCAATCGGCTTTGTCGGCGAACGTCGTCCAGATCTTGGAACCGTTGACGAGGTAGTAGTCGCCCTTGTCTTCGGCGCGCGTCTTCAGCGACGCGAGGTCCGAACCGGCGCCCGGTTCGGAATAGCCTTGGCACCAACGCACCGCACCGCTCGCGATCTTCGGCAAATGTTCGGCCTTCTGCGTCGGCGTACCGTACTCGAGCAACGTCGGGCCGATCATGCTGACGCCCATGCCGGACAACGGCGGCGGCGCGCCGAACGCCGCCATTTCGGCGCGCAGCGCGCGATGTTCGTCCTGGGCCAGTTCCGCGCCGCCGAATGCCTTCGGCCAGCTCGGGACGGTGTAGCCGCGTTCGTAGCACGCGTCGAACCAACGACGTTGCTCGGGCGTGATCGGTTCCTTCGTGCCGCCTTCGAACGCACTGCCGAAGCCGCGCCCGTGACCGCGCAACTCGGCGGGAAAACTCCGCTCGAGCCAACCGCGCACGTCGCGCCGAAATGCCGCCAGATCCGCCATCGAGTTCGTCTCTCCAGATCGTCCGATCGCTGCGCGACGACGGCGCCGTCGTTCACGCTGACGACCGCCGCACCCGCAATCGCTTTAGACTGCGTCGTCGCGAACGACCAAGGTCCAGCACGATAGGAGATTTCCGATGCCGACGCCAACCCCCGCAACGACCTCACCGGCGCCGCTCACCTTTCGCGGCGCACCCGGTTCGCCGTACACGCGCAAGATGCTCGCGCTGCTGCGCTATCGGCAGATTCCGTATCGATTTCTGGTCGGCCGCCACGATGCCGACGACGGTTGGCCGAAGCCGAAAGTCGCCTTGTTGCCGACGTTCTATCTGCCGAACGCCGCCGGCGAACTCGAAGCGGTCGTCGACTCGACGCCGCTCATTCGGCGCATCGAACGCGACTTCGCGCAGCGGCGCGTGGTTCCCGACGATCCGGTCGTCCGATTCGTCGACGAACTCATCGAAGACTACGCCGACGAATGGCTGACGAAGGCGATGTTCCACTATCGCTGGCGCTACGCCGCCGACATCGAACGCGCCGGCGAGATCCTGCCGCGCTGGACCGGCGTGACCGCGTCGGAAGAGCAGATGCAGAAGAGCAAGCGGTTCATTCAGCGGCGGCAGATCGAACGCCTGTACGTCGTCGGTTCCAACGACACCACCGCGCCGGTGATCGAAGCCAGCTACCGGCGCTTCCTCGAGATCTTCTCGCGCCTGCTCGAACGCGAGCCGTTTCTATTCGGCGCGCGTCCGGCGGCCGCCGACTTTGCCGCGTACGGTCAACTGACGCAGCTCGCGCACTTCGATCCGACGCCGACCGCGCTCGCGCTCGACGTGGCGCCGCGCGTCTATGCGTGGGTCGACGTCGTCGACGATCTGAGCGGACTCGACGTCGACGCAGCCGCGTGGACGCCGCGCGACGCGCTGCGCGAACGGCTCGGCGAGTTGCTCGCCGAGATCGGCCGTACGTACGCGCCGTTCATGGTTGCCAACGCATCCGCACTGGCGCGCGGCGCAACCGAAGTGTCGCTGACGATCGACGACCGGCCGTGGACGCAGGAACCGTTCCCGTACCAAGGTCGGTGCGTGGCGTGGCTACGCGACAGCCACGCCGCGCTGACGCCGGAAGACCGCCGCGCGGTCGATCGGATTCTCGGCGGCACGGGATGCGAGGTGTTGTTCCCCCGCTAGGTCGCTGCGCGATCGCATAGCGCGTGAACTCGATCGCGCGTGCGCGCGCGATGTTCGTCGAGGGAGACGGGCTCGATCCGCGCGGCGCACAGCCGCGACGAGTCGGCCGCAATCAAGCGTAGGTCGGATACACCGGTTCCCACATCGCCGCCGCAACCGCGGCGCGCGGATCGGCGATGGTGGCCGCAACGCCGTCCGCGGCGGCTTGATTGACGACGG
>DASRZO010000032.1:0-4430 GCA_035686405.1 Pseudomonadales bacterium
ATGGAACGGATCGAGGCGTTGCCGCGCCGTTCTGATTGAGGCGGCGTTCGACGCGCGCACGAATGCGCGCGTGACGCGATTCGGTGATCGGATATCGCCAGATGATCGCCGCCGCGATCAGCCAGCAGATGATCGGCAACACGACGTACAGGAACAGCAGTGCCGGTTTGCCGCTCGCGCCGTGTTCGCGCGGCACGAAGCCCATCAGATCGAGCAAATTGAGCGCGACCAAGGCGCCGAACGCCGCGGCGAACTTCGAGGCCAGTGCCCATAGCGCCATGAACAGCGCGCCGCTGTGCGCGAAGGGCGGTGCAGCGTGAACGCCCCCGGATCGAGCGCGGTGAACTTCACCGGAACTCAGGCATTTCTGGGCTCAGACACATGGCAGATCGAACGTGTTCCGGTTCCGGCGTCCGATCAGGCGTCGGACGGCCGCGGTCGCCACTGCGTCGCGACGGCCCAGCGCTGTGCCGGTAGATAGATCAGATCGCAAGCGGGATCTTTGACGTCAGGATAGTCCTCGGGGTCTGCTAACGATGCAGCTAAGCGGCGCTTCAGCTCACCGTACGCGGCGGCTTCCTTGGGGTACGCGATCAGATACTCGCGGAACAGCAGGGCGTAGCGTTGGTTCGGCCGATCGAGTACCCGCACATGGGTATTCGTCCGGCGCTGACCCGGCGGCGGGCGGAAGAAGAACTTCTCCCAGTCGCTGTCGGGGCCTACACCATCGGGCGGGCGGTGGTCGGTCGAGATCGTCTGCGCGCGTTGGTAGCCGATGCGCTCGAGCGCCGTGACGACGGATTGGTCGAGCGCCGCCACGCTGATCTGCACGTCGATCACGTCCTTTGCGCACAGGCCCGGCACCGAAGTCGAGCCGATGTGATCGATGCGCAACGCCAACGGACCGAGCGCGGCGCGCTGAACGGCGGCGATGCGCACGAAGTCGTCGCGCCACGCAGGCCGGTGGTCGAAGATCTCGACGCGCGGCGTAGACGACGGACCGGTTTCAGCGTTCATTCGGGGACCCCCGCGCGTGCATCCGCATGTAAGTCGACGTGGCGCGTCTCGTGCAGCAGGGCGACCGAAATCGCCGTGATGGTGCAGGCGATCGCGACGTACCAGGAGATGCCGATCGTCGAGCCGGTTCGGGCGAGCAATTCCGTCGCGACGATCGGCGCCAGGGCACCGCCGAAGATCGCGCCGAACTGATAGCCGAGCGAAACGCCGGAATAGCGTACGCGCGTATTGAACATCTCGGTCAAGAACGCCGCTTGCGGTCCATACATCATCGCCACGAACACTTGCCCGACACCGATCGCGACGCCGATCCACAATAGCGATCCGGTGTCGATCAGCGGGAACATTGCGAACGCCCAAAAGCCGAGCAACACCGCGCCCGCCGCGTAGATGCCGCGGCGGCCGTAGCGATCGGAGACGATCCCGGAGATCAATAGACTCGGCGCCATCGCGATCGCGCCGATCATCACGCCGCTCAACATCGTGCTGCGCGGCAGATTGAGCCCGGCCGGGTTCGTGCCGTAGGCGATCACCCACGTGATCAGCAGGTAGTACGTGACCTGTACGGCGATGAACGCGCCGGCCGCGAGTGCGATCTGGCGCGGGTAGAGACGCAATGCTTCGAGCACGGGCGACCGTCCGCGCGCGTCGGAGTGGGTCAGTGGGCCGGCATCGGCTTTGCGCAATTGGCGAAACGCCGACGTTTCTTCGAGGCGCAGTTGGACGTACAGGCTCAAGCCGATCAGCGCGATCGACAAGATGAACGGGATCCGCCACCCCCATGTCATGAACGCGTCGGCCGAGACCGTTTCGTTGACGGTCAAGAAGGCGAGGTTCGCGAGAATGACGCCGGCCGGCGCGCCGGCTTGCGCGAACGCGCCATAGTAGCCCCGTCGGTGTTTCGGGGCGCTTTCGGTCGCGAGCAGCATCGCGCCGCCCCACTGCCCGCCGATCGCGAGCCCTTGTACGAAGCGCAACACGATCAGCAGGATCGGCGCGAGCGGCCCGACCGCCGCGTACGTCGGCAAGCAACCGATCAACGTCGTGCCGGCGCCCATGATCAGCAGCGCGGTCACCAGGGTCCGTTTGCGGCCGACGCGATCGCCGAAGTGTCCGAACAAGACGCCGCCGACCGGTCGCGCGAAGAAGCCGACGGCGAACGTACTGAACGACGCGATCAAGGCGACGAGCGGCGGCATGTCGGCGGGGAAGAACACCTTCGGAAACACCAACGCGGCGGCGGTGCCGTAGATGTAGAAGTCGTACCACTCGATGCTCGCGCTCGCGAGCGATGTCAATGCGACGCGACGGATCGAGGTCTCCGGCATCGTGGTCGGCGCCACCGTTGCCGTTTCCTTTTCCAACGGGATGGCTTAGCTTGCCCGACTCGCCTCGGGGACAGAAGAAAAACATGGATTGGGTGACGACTGCGTCCGGTTTTCTGGTCGGACTACTCGTCGGCGCGACCGGCGTAGGCGGGGGTTCGCTGATGACTCCGCTATTGGTGTTGCTGATGGGCGTCGCGCCTGCGACTGCCGTCGGCACGGACCTGCTGTATGCGTCGATCACGAAGGTCGGCGGTGCGTGGGCGCACGGTCGCCGCCAGAACATCGATTGGCGCATCTGCGGTTGGCTTGCGCTCGGCAGTCTGCCGGCCGCGGGCGCGACGCTCGCCGTGCTCGCGACTCTGAGCGTCGACGCCAATCACTATGCGAACGTGCTGAAGCAATGCCTCGGCGTCGCTTTGGTCCTGAGCGCGATCGCGTTGCTGCTGCGCGATCGGCTGCACGAGTTCGCGCTCAAGCGCTCGGCCGGCGTGCCGATCCAGCGTTCGCCGGTCGCGACCGTCGTCACCGGGGCGGTCGTCGGCGCATTGGTGACGGCGACGTCGGTCGGGGCCGGCGCGCTCGGTGTCGCGGCGCTGCTCTTCCTCTATCCGAATTTCGCCGCGGCGCGCATCGTCGGTACCGACATCGCCCACGCGGTGCCGCTGACGTTGGTGGCCGGGCTCGGGCACGCGTCCCTCGGCGGCGTCGACTTGCATCTGCTCGGAAATCTGCTGGTCGGTTCGCTGCCGGGCGTTTACGTCGGCAGTCACCTGAGTCGCGCGCTGCCGGAACGGGCGCTGCGCGTGTTGCTCGCGAGCGTACTGATATTGGTCGCGTCGCGACTCGTGATGTAGCGAGGATCGCGCGTCAGCGCTGCAGCGTCTTCAGCAACGTGCGCGTACGCGTTCGCTCTTCGGCAGAACGCACGAACTCCGACGGCGCGAAGTCGGTGACACCGGCGGCGCGCAGGTCGTCGATTTGCGCAGCAACGGTTTCTTCGTCGCCGATCAGTGCGATGTCGCCGGGTCCGTTGACGCCTTCGCGGTCGAACATCGCGCGGTACGATGGTAGCTTGCCGTACATCGCCAGATTCTTGTCGATCGCCGCTCGCACCTTTGCAGCCTCGTTGGTGACGCAGATCGGCAGCGTCGCCACGATACGCGGCGCCGGCCGACCGGCTTTCGCAGCTGCCGCGGCGATGGTCGGCACGATGTGTTCGCGAATCGTCCGCGGCCCGACCCACGCGAGCGTGGTGCCGTCCGTGCGAGCGCCGGCGACCGCGAGCGCCTGCGGACCGAGCGCTGCGACGATGACGCTGCAGCGCGGCTCGGTACGCTTGAACAACTGCGCCTCGCAGCGAATCGTCTCGCCGGCGAACGACACGCGGCCTTCGTCGAGCAGCGGCATCAACACCGACAGGTATTCGCGCAAGTGGCGGATCGGCTTGTCGAAGGCGAGGCCGAGCTGCGCCATCATCGGCGCGTGCGACAAGCCGATGCCGAGCGTGAGTCGTCCGCCGATCGCCGCGTTCGTCGTCAACGCTTGGCCCGCGAGTACCAACGGATGGCGCGGCATCGTCGGCACGATCGCTGTGCCGAGCTCGATGTTCGGTACGCGCGAGCCGACGACGGTGAGCACCGTCAACGCGTCGAGGCCGCCGGTCGGATGCTCGGCGAGCCAGTAGCTCGCGAAACCGTCGCGCGCCGCCTGCGCTGCGTCGTCGACGATGGCGTCGATCGAAGCGCGTTGGACGAGCCCGGTGCCGTTGATGCCGAGTTTCATCGTGGTTTCCTTCTGTGATGGACCTTGCGCAATCGACGGTTCTGCGTTCGGGCCCGGCGCCGATCGACGCCTTCGATCGACTACGGCGGCGTGAAGCGCCGCGCGACGTGCACGCCGGCGCCCGTCAATGCGGAAAACACGGCCCAGTTGACCCGATACAACAGCTCGAAGTAACGCACGCTCGGGACCCAGACCCGGTAGCCGATCTGGATGGTGAATTCGCCGAACGACTCGATGCCCACCTGCGGCGGCGGTTCGGCGGCGACGCCTTCGGTGGAACGGATGGCCGTACGCGCCAACGCA
>DASRZO010000033.1:0-3794 GCA_035686405.1 Pseudomonadales bacterium
TGACTGGCTGGGGCGTCGGCTGCATGCGTTTGTTAGGCGACACGCCACCTATCCTTGGCGCGCGCGATCCTCCGTGCCAGCGTCGCGGCGGACGAGAAAGCGATGTCGTTCATGTCGCATACCCGGGTGGTGGACTGAAACGGAAGCCCGCGTCCTCGAGCAGTTGTGCAACGCCGATCGTGATCCGATCACCATATGCAGGGCCCACGATCTGCACACCGAGTGGCAGCCCTTCGGCGTTGCGCGTCACCGGTATCGCGGTCGCTGGCAGATACGCGACGCCGAACAGGCTCCCCCAGAAGAGCGGATCGAAGTACGGCCGTGGCTGGTTGTCGACGAGAATCGTACGCGCCTCAATCGGCGAGTGGTCGTGCGCGAACGCGGCCGTTGCCGCGATCGGCGCGATCACGACGTCGAATTGCTTGAAGAACGCATGCCACGCCCACCGCAGCCGGTCGCGCCGATTGGTGAGGCCGACCCAGTCGCGGTGTTTGAGCACCTGCGCTCTTAGCATCGCGGCGCGTGTGCTTCGATCGTCTGCAGCCAGTGCGCGCACATCGGCGCGCAGCTGATCGAACTGCAGCTCGGGCACGACGGCGCCATGGAACGACCACATGAGGCCCCAGTAGATCGCATTGCTTTCGGCGCTCGTGAAGCCTGGCCGCGCGGTGTCGTCGACTGTCGCGCCCGCGTCCTTGCACGCTTGCGCGACCGCGCTCACCGCGGCGAGCGCGTCGGCGCCGACCGGCGACATCTCGTCGTTCGCCCATACGGCGACGCGCAGATCCTTCAGCCGGCGGCCGTCGAGCGTCGGTAGCTCGTAGCGCACCGCGCTTGCGAGCGCGTCTGGGCCGGCGACTACATCGAGCGCCAAGTCGAGATCGGCCGCGGAGCGCGCCATCGGACCGACGACCGCTATGTCGGGCTCGATGAGAACCCCGGGAGGCTGCCCGTGACCGCGCGTCGGTACCAGCGACCAAGTCGGCTTGTGGCCGAACACGCCGCAATAGTGCGCAGGGTTGCGGATCGAGCCGCCGACGTCGCTGCCCATCTCGAGCCCGGTGAGCCCGGCCGCGAGCGCGGCGGCGGAGCCTCCCGACGAGCCGCCGGGCGTGCGTGCGACGTTCCACGGATTGTTCGTTTGCCCGTAGATATCGTTGTAACTCTGCAGATCGCCCAGACCCAGCGGCACGTTCGACTTGCCGAAGACGTTGGCCCCGGCTTCGCGCAGCCGCGCGACGACCACCGAGTCGTGCCTCGCGACGTTGTTCTTTAGCTCCGGCACGCCAAACGTAGTTGGTGAGCCGGTGAGGTCGAACGCCTCCTTGACGGTCATCGGGATGCCGGCAAGCGGCCGCGGGTCACCAGGCTCGATGGCGTCGGCGACTTGGCGCGCCTTCGCGCGGTCTTGCCAGACGATGGCATTCAGCGCGACGTCGTAGCGATCGATGCGAGCGAGATATTCCTCCAGCAGGTCGCGCGCTGTGACCTTCTTGATGCGCAACAGATGACGCAGCTCGCTCGCGGACTTGAACGCGTGCATGCAAAGACCCCAACGCAGAGCCGGTGAGCCTGACGCCTTCGCCCGCTTTATTCAATTCACGATCCCGGCCGTATCTTCGCGCCCTTCGGGAACGAATCGTTGGCGACCGAGGGCTTATCAATCGCCGAGACCAGTGCGCCGCCCGAAACACCGCATATCACTCCGACGGCCCCGTGCCGACGACGCGCGCTTCGATCAGCGCATCGATCTCGGACTCGCCGAGGCCGAGATCGCGCAACACCTCGCGGCTGTGCGCGCCGCACGCCGGCGCGCGCGTCGGCGTGCGCTGCGGTTCGTCGTGGACCTTGAAGGGCGTCGCAAGCGTGCGGTCATAGCCCGGTTCGACCGAGTCCGTCGCGACGACGAGGCCGTTCGCGATCAACTGCGGGTCGCCAACGACGTCCCTGAGGCGCGCGACCAAGCTGAACGTGATGTCGGCCGCTTTGAGCTTCGCGTCGACTTCGTCGATCGTCATCGTCGCGAACGCGCTCGCGATCGCATCGCACAGCTCGCGGCGGTTTTTCAGCGCGGCGCGGATGTCGGCGAAACGTGGATCGGAACTGAGCTCCGGCCGGCCGAGCGCCTGCGCGAGCCGCGGCCATTCGTCGCGGGGGGCCGCGAGCGCGAGCATCAGGTGCCGGCCGTCGCCGGTCGCGTAGATGCGCGAAAACGGATTCGTCCAGCCTTCCTCGTTGCGCCGTTCGGTCGGATCGAATCCGGCGAGCACACCGGCGAGCTGCAAGCCGTTCGCCCATGCGCCCATCGCGGCGAGCGACGTCGACACCATGCCGCCTTCGCCGGTCTGCTCGCGCCGGTACAACGTCAGCATGATGGCGCCGAACAGCGTCATCGCAGTCGCGTGATCGCCGACGCCGCCGGCCGGCGGCGCCGGTGCGACGTCCTTGTCGTGCATCACGTCGAGAATGCCGGTGCGCGCGAACCAGCCGGTGATGTCGAACGCGCGCCGCGCCGATTCGTCGCCTTCGAGGCCGTAGCCGGAGATCTGCGCATACACGATGCGCGGATTGCGCTGGCGCAACGTCTCGTACGACAAGTCGTAGCGCGCGAGCTGATCGGCGCGCAGGTTGAAGAGGATGACGTCGGCCGAGTCGGCCAACTTCAACAACACTTCGCGCCCCGCCGCGGTCGTGAAGTCGAGCGCGAGGCTGCGCTTGTTGCGGCCGGTCAGTTGCCACGTGTAGTCGATCGGGTAGGCGCCGGTCAGGCGCCGATGACCGTCGCCGTACAACGGTTCGATCTTGATCACGTCGGCGCCGTAGTCCGACATGATCGTCGCCGCGCACGGCCCGGCGAGAAACGACGCCGCGTCGATCACCTTCAAGCCTTGCAATGTCCCCTGCGTGTTCGCTGCCATGGCGCCTCCGTCAGTCGATGATCGCCGCGTGAACGAGGTCTGCGAGCCGTTGATGGCGTTCCGTCGAGCGCGACTCTTCGAGCAGCCCCGTCGACAGCAGCGCGAAACTCAATTCCTTCTCCGGATCGACGAAGAACGTCGTCGACCCGGCACCGACGCCGCCGAACGTGCGCGGACTCGCGAGCGCACCGAACGGCGTCGGGAACGTGCCTTCGCCGCGCAGGAAGAAGCCGAGCCCGAGATACGCGGGGAACACCGGCCAGCCGCGCGCGTCGACCGCGTAGTCCCAGATGTCGTTCGGCATCGTGCCGGTGTAGTTGCGCGTCGCGAGGTCGATCATCGCCGGTGACAGGATGCGCGCGCCGTCGAGCGCGCCGCCGTTGCGCAGCATTTCCGCGAAGCGCGCGAAGTCGCCGATCGTCGTGACGTAGCCGCCGGCCGGAATTTCGACGCCGTCGCGCAGCACCTGACCCATCGATTCGAGCATGTCGGGGTTCAGCAAGCCCGGTGCGCGGTCGCGTACAACGACCGGACAGAGGCGCGGGCGCAACGCATCCGGACAGCCGAGCGCCGTGCTCGTCATCTTCAGCGGCTCGAAAATCTCCTCGCGCAGTATTTCGCGGTACGCGCGCGAACCGCCGTCGACGCGCCGCACCATCTCGGCCATCACCGCGTGACCGGGCAGAATCGAATACCGCACACGCGAACCGGGTATCGATTCCGGCGCCGTCTGAGACAGCGCCGCGACCATCTTCTGCAGATCGCCCATGTGTTCGGGCGGCAGCGGCGGCGGCAACGACGCGATGCCGCTCGTGTGCGTCAACAATTGCGCGAGCGTCATCCGCCGTTTGCCGTTGGCGGCGAATTCCGGAATCA
>DASRZO010000034.1:0-5917 GCA_035686405.1 Pseudomonadales bacterium
GCGCGAAGCCGGCCGGCGAACGCCTCGGCGAACTGACGCTGCCGGTCGCGGTGATCGTCGGCGAACACGACGTCGAATATTTGCACGCGGCGGCGGCCTACATGACGGCGCACTTGCCGAACGTCGAGAAGACCGTGATGAAGGGCGCCGCGCACTTGCCGAACATGGACGATCCGGCCGAATTCGCGCGCATCGTCGATGCGTTCCTCGCGCGACACGTGGGCCGCCGCGTCGGATGACGAAGCGGGGTCCGATGACGAACCGCACGACGTCGAGCCGCCGATGACGAAGCACGTCGGCATCGTCGCGTGCAGCGCCGAGGGCGCGGCGCTGTGTTACCGCACGCTGTGCACCGAAGCCGCGGCGACGATGGGCGAACACATGCATCCGGAAGTGTCGCTGCACACGCATCCGCTCGCCGACTACATGCGCCACATCCGCATCGGCGATTGGGCCGGCGTCGCGGCGCTGATGGCCGATTCGGCGACGAAGCTCGCGGCGATCGGCTCGGAGTTCGCGATCTGCCCCGACAACACGATTCACCAAGCGTTCGATCGCGCGGTCGCCGCCTCGCCGATTCCGTGGCTGCACATCGCCGATGTGGTGGCGCGTCGCGCCCTCGCCGACGGTCGCAAAACGCTCGCGATCACCGGCACGAAATACTTGATGACCGGGCCGGTGTATCCGGCGGCGCTCGACCGCGTCGGCATCGCGTGCCGCATTCCGGACGCGCTCGATCGCGAGCGCATCGACGCGATCATCTTCGACGAACTCGTGAACGGCGTGTTCCGCGACGCGTCGCGACGCGCGCTCGACGCCGTCATCGCGAAGCTCGCGCGCGAGGGCTGCGACGCGGTCGTGCTCGGTTGCACCGAGCTGCCGTTGCTCGTCGACCCGGCCGACTGCCCGCTGCCGACGTACGACTCGACGCGATTGCTCGCGCGGGCGGCGCTCGCCGAGGCGTTGCGGTGATGCGCGATGCAACGCTGCGGCTGCCCGTCGGCGTGTTGCAGCCGTTCGAGATCCGGTTCTTCGCCGACGATCTGCACGTGATGGCATTTTTCGGCGAGCACCCGACGTACGAATCGGTCGAAGCGATGATCCGGCGCAAGCCGAACGGCGCGACTGCGGTCCGAGCGATCGTCACGCGGCGCGATCAATCGCAGATCGACCACGTCAACGAACACGCGTTGGTGCGGATGGCGGTCGCAGGCCGCGAAACGCATTTCAGCGAGATCGAGTTCGACGAGCCGCCGCCGCGAGGCGATGCCCGGGCGAGTCGTGCACGCGTGCGTTTCGTGTCCGGCGCCGGCGAACGGATCGAACTCGATGTCGAGAGCGCGGGCGCCGTCGATCCTGCGCGCGGTGGACTGAGCAGCCCCGGCGGACACGCGGGCAACGCGAGTTTGCCGTTGATGGTGCGCGGCGCCAGCGCACTCGCGTCGCCGCGTACGCGCGTCGCCGCGTACGCGCGTCGTCGTCGACGGCCGGTCGTATCCGGTGCCGGAGAAAGTCCGCTCACCGAATTACGTCGCTCACGAAGGTTACTTCACACGGGCGCACCATATGGCGATCGTCAGAGCGGACACGCTCGTCTACGAAATGCGCCGCGTACCGAAACGCATCGAAGTCGGCGCCGAATGGGAACTCGCGACGGCAGACGGCGTACGCTGCTATCACATCACGGCAATCGCGCCCGACGGAACGATCGAGGCGCAACGCGCAGCGAACCGCGAGACGCTCAGGTTTTCATTGGATGAAGACACGGTCGATTTGCATGCCGTGCGCGTCGCCGATGCGCACGACGCAACGGCATTCGCCGAGATGACGTTCGTAGGCGGCGAGTTCTCGATCGGCGTCGGCGGCACCGACACAAGGGTGTGCGGGACAGTCGAACCGCGAACGGATGGTTTCGAGCTGCGGCCGTCGACGCCGGCATGGGCAATCGCGCGCCCGGTGCACGTCGCGTTCGCGCGCCACGGCGGTTCGCACGTCGTCACGACGACGGTCGGCACCCACTGACGCGATGAAGCAGCAGTGGCTCCATCTCTTCGATCTCGCCGGCGTCGCGGTGTTCGCCGTCAGCGGCGTGCTCGTGGCCGGTCGCAAGCAACTCGACTGGGTTGGCGTGCTCGTGATCGCAACGCTGACGGCGATCGGCGGCGGGACGATTCGCGACGTGTTGCTCGACCGCCATCCGATCTTCTGGATCGGCGATCCGACGTACCTGTTCGTCATCGTCGCGGCGACCATAGCGACGTTGTCGTACGTACGCATCCGCCCGCCGCCGGGTGCTGCGCTGCTATATGCGGACGCGCTCGGACTCGCGTTCTTTGCGATCTCCGGCGCGCAGATCGCCGAAGCCCAATCGTTGGCGCCGCTGATCGTCGTCCTGATGGGCACGATCACCGGCGTCGCGGGCGGCGTGTTGCGCGACGTCCTATGCGCCGAGATCCCGTTGATCTTGCGGCGCGACGTCTACGCGACGGCGGCGGTCGCCGGCGCGTCGGTCTATTCGCTGGCGCAGATGCTCGGCGCGCCGCGACCGTGGGCTGCAAGCGCAGGGATGCTCGTCATCGTGCTGTTGCGTTTTGCGGCGATTCGCTGGGGTCTCCAGTTGCCGACGTTGAAGTTGCCCGATCGTGGCTGACGAAGTGGCGAAGGCGCGGATGTCGCCGTGGCGACGCCTGTGGCGCAGCGCGGCTCGGCCGTTCGCGGCGCGCACGATGAAGCGCGCGTTCACGAAGAAGTTCGAGAAGCACGTAGCGCTGGAGATGGACGCGCTGTCGGGTCCCGGTTCGGATCTCGAGCAAACGCGCGCCGTCCGCGCGCGGTTGCCGGCGCTGCTGCACGAACTCGGCGTGAAGACGATGCTCGACGCGCCGTGCGGCGATTTCTTTTGGATGAAGACGCTCGACCTCGACGTCGACTACACCGGCGCCGACATCGTCGATGCGCTGATCGAGCGCAACGCGAAACGATACGCAACGGAGCGGCGGCGCTTCGTGCAGATGAACCTGCAGGAGGATGCGTTGCCGCGGGTCGACCTCGTGTTCTGCCGCGATTGTCTGGTGCATTTCCCGACGCGCGGCGTCGCCGCGGCGCTCGCGAACATCAAGCGGTCCGGCAGCACCTATCTGCTGGCGACGACGTTCGTCGAACGGACGGTCAACGACGACATTCGCGTCGCGCGCTGGCGGCCGTTGAATCTCGAACGCGCGCCATTCCGCTTGCCGCCGCCGTTGCTCGTGATCGACGAGGAATGCCCGGAGCCGGAATTCCGCGACAAGCGCCTCGGGCTGTGGCGGATCGACTCGATTCCGGACGTCGTTGTGGACTGAGAATTCGAGATGAGCAGCCGACGGTCGCACCCGAGCGGGGTCGTTTGATAAAGTCGCGACCGCAGGCGTAAACGAGACCTTGGTGCGATTCACTTCCGGGGAGGGGAGATGAAACACGCGTCCGTTTCCATTTCGTTCCAACGCGCCATGTGTTCGGTGTGCATGGTCGCGGCGCTGCTCGGCGTTGGTGCGTGTCACAAAGAACCGGCGGCGAAACCGACCGTCGCCGGCGCGCAGCAAGCAGAGCCGTTCTTCACCGGGCTCGGCAGGATCCACATTCCCCTGACCACTCAATCCGAGGACGCGCAGAAGTACTTCGATCAGGGGCTCGCGCTCTCGTTTGCGTTCAACTATGGCGCGGCCGACCGCTCGTTCACCGAGGCGGCGGTGCGCGATCCGAATTGTGCGCTCTGTTATTGGGGCAGCGCGCTCGTGCTTGGTCCGAACATCAACGACTACCCTATGGATCCCGGTAACCTCGCACGCGCGCGCGTCCTCGCAGCGCAAGCCAAACGGCTCGCTGTAGCAACATCGCCGAAGGAACAAGCGCTCGCGGCTGCGCTCGTCGAACGCTACGGACCCGAGGCATCGACGTACGATCCCGGCGTACTCGACGTTGCTTACGCGAACGCGATGCGCCCGATCGCAGCGCGGTTTCCAGACGACGCGAACGTGCTCGCGCTGGCGGCCGAGGCGCAGATGGATGTACATCCTTGGGCATTCTGGCTGGACGGCACGGCACAGCCATGGACGCCTGAGATCGTCGCTACGATCGAGAAGGCGCTCGCGGTCGATGCGGAGAACATCGGTGCGATCCATCTGTACATTCACGCGATTGAGCAATCGCAAGACGTGAACCGGGTCGTGAAATACGCGGATCGCCTCGCCGATCTCGCGCCGACGGCGGGACACCTCGTGCACATGCCGGCGCATATCTACATCCAGGTCGGCCGCTACCACGACGCTACGTTGAACAACATGAAAGCGACCGAGTCCGACAAGAGCTTTCTCGCCGCGTGCTCCTCGGTCAAGAAGGAGTACAAGTTCGGATTAGCGCCGCATAACTGGCATTTCGGCTGGATCACGGCGGCGATCGAAGGCTGGAGCGCGAAGGCAATCGAACTCGCGCAGGGGACGGCGACGCAGTTTCCCACCGAATCGATGCGCGATCCCATCCTCGGCCAGTCGGTGCAGCATTTCTATGTTCAGCCCTCGTTCGCGTACCTACGCTTCGGACGATGGGACGACGTGCTCGCGGTGCCGGAGCCGGACCGGGACCTCGTCTATGCGCGCGCGCTCTGGCAATACGCGGCGGGCGAGGCAGAGCTCGGCAAAGGGCATGTGGACGCAGCACACGCGCACCTCGATAGCCTCGAGAAGCTGCGCGACGATCCGGCGTTGAGCAGCGCACTGGTGTTCAACAACAACAAGGCGGTCGACGTGCTGGCGGTGGCGCAAGCGTTCTTGTCGGCCGACGTGCTGCGTCGCTCGGGCGATCTGAAAGGTGCGATCGACGGCTTCGAGACGGCGCTCGATCGCGAGACCGAGCTCAAATACGACGAGCCGCCCGATTGGTTCTATCCGGTTCGCCATGCGCTCGGCGAAGCGGAACTTGCAGCGGGCGATGCGGCCGGCGCGGAGCGTACCTATCGCGCCGATCTTGCGATCTATCCGGAGAACGGCTGGTCGCTGTTCGGTCTCGAAGCGGCACTACGCGCGCAGGGCAAGAACGACGAGGCGAATGCCGTCGATGCACGCTTCAAGACCGCGTGGGCGCACGCAGACGTGCAGCTGACGGCGACGCGCCTCTAGCAAACCGTTCGAATCGGCTGTGGCGTCGCCGCGCTCACGGCGGCGCAGCCCTGGACCGATCGGGGCGTTCAGTAAGACGTGCCATTGCCGAGCGTGGCGGTTCGGTTCGGGCAAGGTCACAATCGCTAGGCGGTGGTCTACTGGAGAAACCGATGGGCATCTTCGATGGAGTTCTCGGCGGCGTGGTCGGCGCCACGATGGTTTCCGTGCTGAACAACGTCATCGAACAGCACGGCGGAGTGCAAGGCGTCGTGGATCAGTTCGAGAAGCAAGGCTTCGGCGAAACCGTCAAGTCGTGGGTCGGCACCGGTGCCAATCAGCCGATCTCGCCCGACCAACTGCACCAGGTGCTCGGTTCCGCGCAGCTGCAGGCACTCGCGACGAAGGCGGGACTCACGGTACCGGAACTCGTAAAGCGGCTCGCGCAGCTACTGCCCGAAGCAATCGACAAAGTCACACCGAACGGCGTGATCCCGAACCCTTGAGCGATGAGCTGCGACGATCGAATGCCGCGATGGCGCCACCCATGCCGCGCCGATGCAGCGAGCCCCTCGAATGACGGCCGCCGACAGTTCGACTGAGGGGGCCGTCGCGGCGTCGCTGCGCGTCGAACCGGCGGACGACGGCGTGTGCCTCGCCTTCGGCGGCGACTGGCTGGTGAAGGGCTCGCTGCCGACGATCGACGACGTCCGGCGACGGTTCACGCAGACGCCGAGCCCGCGCGCCGTTCGTTTCGACACGTCCGCGCTCGGCCGGTGGGACAG
>DASRZO010000035.1:0-12801 GCA_035686405.1 Pseudomonadales bacterium
TCGAAACGCACCTCGCCGCGCGCCCTTGCTTCGGCGCGCCACACATTCAGCCCACCGTCTTCGGTGCCGATCCACAAGTTGTCGGCGGCGTCGACGTGTAGCGCCCACGCGTTGTTGCTCGACAAACTCGCCGGATCGTTCGCGTCGTGGCGGTAGTGGGCGAACGTCGAGCGTGCGGGATCGAATACGCAGATGCCGCCGCCGTGCGTACCGACGACGATGGCGCCGCTGCGATCCTCGACGAGCGCGACCACTCGATCGGAACACAGGCTCGTCGGATCGGACTCGTCGTGGCGGTAGTGATGGAAGGTCGACGACGCGCGATCGAACACGTTCAAGCCGCCGAGATACGTACCGACCCACAGCGTGTTGCGGCGATCGAGCAGCAACGACGTGACGCCGTCGAAGCTCAGCGAGCGCGGATCGGTCGCGTCGTGAACGAAGCGATGGAACCGGCCCGTGGCGGTGTCGAGACGATTCACACCGCCCGAGCGCGTACCGACCCACAAGCCGGTCGCGCCCTCGGCCGCCAACGAGAACACTCGGTCGTCGCCGAGGCTCGTCGGATCCTTGATCGAATGGCGTAGCGCCGACCACGCCCCGGTCTTCGGATCCATCCGGTTGAGGCCGCCGCCGGCGGTGCCGATCCACAACGCCCCGTCGCCGGTCATCGCGAATGCGGTGACGTAGTTGTTGGTCAGTTCGTTCGGTCCGCCGTTGCGACGCGCAACCGTCGCGAACGTGCCGATGCGCGGATTCCACGTGTTGACGCCGACATACGTGCCCACCCACATCACGCCGCCGCGATCCTGGAAGATCGACACCACGTGGTCGTCGCTCAGGCTGCTGAAATCGGCCGGATCCTGACGTACGTGCTCGAACGCGTCGGCGACGGGGTCGTAGCGGTTCAGGCCGCCGCCGTCGGTGCCGATCCAGAGCGCGCCCGCCGAGTCGAGGAACAGCGTGCGGATGCTGTCGTTGCTGAGGCTGCGGGCATCGTTCGGACGGTTGCGATACCAACGAATCGCGCCGGCCGCGGGATCGAGCCGCGCGAGGCCGTCCTCGTATGTGCCGACCCACAGCGCGCCGTCGGCGCCGGAGGTGATGCTGCGGATGCGCGCTCCGGCCGCCGCGTCGCGCTCGTCCAAGCGGTAGCGGTCGAGCGCGCCGGAAGCGGGATCGATCCGATTCAAGCCGCCGCCGTCGGTACCGACCCAGAGCCGGCCCTCGGTATCGAAGTGCAGCGCCTTAACGTTGTCGTTGGACAGCGACGCCGGGTCTTTCGAATCGTGGCGAAAGCGGCGCGTCTCGCCGCTCGCCGGATCGAAGCGGAATACGCCGTCGCCGTCGGTGCCGATCCACATCACGCCGGCCGCGTCTTCGGCGATCGCGCGGACGACGAGGTGCGCGTGCGGATCGTCGAGGAGGGCGCAATGCTCGAATAGTCCGCTGCCGGGGTCGAAGCGATCGAGTCCGCCGCCGTCGGTACCGATCCAGATCGATCCCGCAGCGTCCTCGTGCAGTACCCACACCCAGTTGTGAGCGAGCGAGTTCGCGGCCGATTTGTCGTTGGTATAGGTGACGAAATCGTGACCGTCGAATCGGTTCAGGCCCTCCTCGGTGCCGAGCCAGATGAACCCGCGGCGGTCTTGGATGATCGTTTCGACGGCGGCTTGCGACAGGCCGTGCTCGACGGAGTAGTGCGTGAAGCGCGTCGCCAGGTCGGCGGCCGCCGCGGCGAATGATGCGAACGCGGCGACGCATACGGCGATCGCCTGGACGAAGGTCAGCCGCGATCGGCTGTCACGCGTCATCCATGTTCTCGTTTCGATCCTTCAATGCGGGTATTGCTTCGATCCCCCGCCATGCTACCGCGCCGCATCGGCGCGGCATACGGCGTTACGAAACGCTCGGCGGCGAGCCGAACGCATGACGTGTACAACGGTAACGATGTCGGCGTGGCGCGCGAAACGGGTCGCGATCGCTATACGTGTGCGATCAGCATCAGTCGCCCGTCGTGACGTTCGAGCGCGTCGAGCGTCTTCAACGCGTTCCCTGCATCGAGTGGCGACAGAACTTCGTCGGCGATAAGTAGCCGCGCGCGCTGCAGGATGCCGCGGCCGATGAAGAGCCGCGCTTTTTCACCCTGCGACAACGACCAGCCGCCTTCGCCGACCATTTGCATCATCCCGGCGGGCATGCGTTCGATCAGCGCGTCGAGCCCCAGCATGCGGGCGACGGTCCACGCGTCGTCGAGATCCGCCCGGGTCGGCGGCCAGCTGCGTCCCAACAACAAATTGAAGGCGAAGGTCTCGGTCAGGACGTGGTTCGTGCCGGCTTGCGGCACGTAGCAGACCGATCGGCGCCACTGCCTCATGCCGGCGACGTGGCGGTCGACGCCGCCGCTCAGCACGACGCCGGCGTCCTGTTGAATGCGTCCGGCCATGATCGCCGCGAGCGTCGACTTGCCGCTGCCCGAGCGGCCCGTCAGCAGCAGTCGTTCGTGCGCGGCGATGTCGAGATCGACCGCCGCGAGCACCGGCTGCAACGCCCCAGGATAGGCGTAGCTGACGCCGCGGCAGACGAAGTCGCCGTCGCCGACGACGCCGATACCGCGTTGCGCGTCGAGCGCCGGATCCGGTTCGAGCGTGTCGATCGCCGCGAACGACAACCGCGAACGAATCGCTTCGCTGATACCGGTCACGATCGACTGCAACGACGCCGTCATCGCGATGACGAAGCCGATCATCGCGACGCTCGCGATGCCGAGCTGGTCGCCGTAGCTGCGGTACAGCGTCGTCATCACGACAACGAGTGCGAGCAGCGTCCACAGCCGCGGGATCGCGGCGATGCGCAAGTAGGCCGAGTCGAAGCGCCTTCCGGCTTCGTGATAGCGCGCGAGGCTGCGGTCCTCTTCGGCGTTCCATCGCTGGACCGCGACGAACGCTTTGCGCGTACGGTGGCCGACGAGCTGTTCGGTGTGCACGCCGGTGACGTCGAGGTTGTCCGCGAGAAAGCGCCGCGCTTGGGCGTAGTAGCGGTGCATGTAGAAGGCGGCGAGCGCGGCGACGAGCGCGAACAACACGAACAGCGCGTCTACGCCGATCGCGACGCCGTAGGCGACGAAAACGACGACGAGGTCGAAGGTCGCGAGCACGACGCGCACGCCGCCGCGCGCCGCCATCGAGTCGAGGTGATGCGTTTCGAGCGACTGCGCGATCATGCGGCCGAGTCCGAGTCTACCGACCTGACGCTTGTCGGCGTCGAGCGCGGCGGCGAAGAGGCGCCGTTTCACGGCGATCCCGACCCGCGCCGCCAAGCTCTGTTCGAGCGACGACTCGACCGGCAGCAACGCGAGCGCCGAGGCGAGCGCGGCGATCCACAGCACGAGCAGATGCGCGCGTTCGCCGACGTCGCTCAACACCGCGACGAGCAGCGCCCAGCTCGCGATCCATAGAGCGAACTGCAACAGGTGCGTCGCCAGCAGCGGGACGCAGTGGCGCGCGCCGAATGCGGCCTGCGTCGGCTGCGTCGCGCGGGTCGGTTCGAGCGTCCAGCCGAGGAACAGCGGGCGGTCGCGGCCGCGTTGGCCGCGCAGCGCTGCCGCGATCCGCTTCGATCGGCGCCCCAGCGCATCCGTCAGCGCGTCGAGCGGATCTTGCATTCCTTCGGCGGACGGCTCGACGAGGGCGCGCGCGACGTCCGCAACGGACAGACGTACGCGTCCGCCGTCGGGCGTGATCGCGACGACGCGTCGGCGCGTCGCGCTCGCGACGTAGAGCGCGGTGCCGTCGGCCAATCGCACCAGCATCGGTGCGAGGCTCGCGAGGCAGTCGCCGATCCGATCGAGCGCGCAGTCGATCGGCGTGACCTCGATGTCGAGCGCTGCGGCCGCCGCCGTCACCGCGGCGTCGAGTGAGCCGACGGCGGGGGCGGCGGCATGGCTCGTGGCCGCGTAGCCGCTGCGATCGACGAGCCACGGCAGCGCCGTGGCCAGTACATCGGACGACCAAGTGTGTTCGGTCGCGAGCGTCACGATGCGTGTGCCGGCGGCGTTGCGTGCGCGGCGGCGGCGTCGGCGGCGACGTCGAACTCGATCGTGACGCGCGCGGCCGCATCGATCGCAACAGCGTCCAGGGCGGCTCGATCGAGTGCGCTCCCGCCGGCTGCAACTCGATCGAGCGCGACTGCGTCGAGAGCGACGGGGCGCCACGGCGCCGCGTGCAGCCGCGCGTGGAGTGCGTCCTCGGCGGCGATCATCGCGGCATAGCGCGACGATTGCGCGAGTAGCGCCTCGGGCGCGCCGTCTTCGACGATGCGGCCGTGCTCGAAGACCAGCACGCGCGCGAACGCCGTCGTCTCGCGCACATGGTGGCTGACCCACAACAGCGTTGCCGCCGGCCAGCGCTCGACGACGTGGCGGCGCATGCGTTCGCGCTGCTCGGAGTCCATGCCGGCGAACGGTTCGTCGAGCAGCACGAGCCGCGCGTCGCGGCGCGTCAACGCCCGCGCGATGCGCAGGCGCTGCGCCTCGCCGCCGGATAAGCGGCTGCCGTTTTCGCCGATCTGCGTCGCGAGACCATCGGCCATCTTTTCGAGGTCGACGACGAACTCGCTCGCAGCGAGCGCCGTATCGAGATCCGCAGGCGCATCCGGCGCCGCGCCGTACGACACGTTTTGGTAGATCTCGCGGTTCCACAAATACGTCTCCGGATCGACCATCGCGCTCTCTTGGCGCAGCGCTTGGATGCGTGCCGCGTCCGCGGTTTCGCCGTCGATCGCGATCCGGCCCTCGCTGATCGTGTGCCAGCCCGACAACGCGCCGAGGAAGCTGCTCTTGCCGGAGCCGGATTCGCCGACGATCGCGACGCGTTCGCCTGCGCCGATCGAGACGTCGAGATCCGCGAGCACGCGCTGCGCCCCGCGGACGACGCTGACGCCGTCGAGTTCGATGCGTACGCCGTCGCGGCGCTGCGCCGAAGTCGGCGGCGCATCGGACGTCTCCTCCGGCGCGTCGAGAATTTCGAGCACGCGCCGCACCACGTTGTGCATCGCCGGCAGTTGTTTGAGGTTGACCAAGAGGCCGCGACTGAGCATCGGCACGAACAACGCCCAGTACGCGGCGAGCAACACCGTGCCTTGCGGCAAAGCGCGTTCGATCGCGTGCAGCACCAACGCGACGCCGCACGCGCCGAGGACGATGACCTGCAATGTTTCGAATGCCGTCGCCGCGCGGCGCAACTGCGTTGCCGCGCGCACCCAGCGCAACAGCAACGTGTCGTGTTCGAGCTCCAACGGCCGCGCGGCGCCGTGCGTCCAGATCGGCTCGGTACCGCGCAGCGCGTCGAGGTACAAATTCGACAGCGCGCCGAGGTGCGTGCGTGCGCGCAGTTCCCGCTCTGCGAGCAGACCGAACATCGCGAACGGCGCGGCGAGCGCGAAGGCGCCGGCCAACGCGACGATCCACCACTGCGACGGCACGATCCACGCGAGCCCGACGAGCAGCATCGCGACGCGCGCGAGATCGACGAGCAGGGCGATCGCGATCGCCGGCGCATCGCGCAGCTGCGTGATCGCGTGGCCGCGTTCCGCGAGATCCGAGATGAGGCGCGACGCGAAGTAGTCGTCGCGAATGCGCGGCAGTTTATGCAGCAACGCCGTGCGCAGGCGCGTCTCGAGCTGCCGACCGAGCACTTGGCCGAAGCGCGTTTGGCCGATGCCGCACGCCAGTGCGCCCGCAGACGGCAACAGCACTGCGATCAATACGAGCGCGTACGTCCACGGCTCGGTCGGCGGTTGAAAGCCGAGCAGATAGCGGAACACCAGCGCCTCGACGACCGTCAGCACGCCCATCGTCATTGCGATGGCGGCGACGCGAGCACCGAGATGGTCGAACCCGAATTCGCGCAGCATGCGCCACATCCGCGGCACGACGTCGACGCGGAAGCCGCCGAGGGTTTTGCGAATCACCGGCTCCGTCGGCTCGGCGGTCGCATCGACGCCGCGAATCTTCAGCACGACGGCGCCGCGCAGCGAGAGCGGCGCGGCGGCGTCGATGGCGGCAGCCGCGCCGACGCCGCGCGCCTCTTCGGCCTGGACTGCGCCGCCGCCGACCTCGTCTCCGAGAATCTGGACCGTAGTGGGCGCGGCGTGCGCTTCGTCGCCAACGACTTGAAAGTGGTGCGACGGAATGATCTCGGGACGCTCGAGCGCGTGTTCGATCAGCGCGACGGCGTCGGGACCGCGGACGCGCGCGGCACGATCGAGCGATCGACACATGCGGACGGCCGCGTCGAGCGTTGCGACGCGGCGCCAATCGCCGTCGCGTAGCATGTCCGTGAACCGTTCGGCGGCGGCGCCACGAACCGCGAGATCGTCGAGCGCGCCGCCCAGTGCCGCGACGAAATCATCCGAGCACGTGTATTCGAGCCAAGCGCCCGCGTCGACCTCGAGTTCGTGCCGATACAACATCGCGGCCAGTTCGCGACGGCGCATCCAGCAGCGGCCGCGCGCCGGATCCATCACCTCGAAGCCGCCGAAGCGGGCGCGCCAGATGACGACGAAGTGGGTGAGGCCGTTCGGCAGCGTGACGACGGCGATGCACGGCAGGTTGCAGTTGCGCGCATCGAGCAGGAAATCGGTCGGCAGCATGACCTGTTCCGCATCGAGGCCGTAGCGCTGCGCGAGTTCCTCCAACGTGTCGATCGAGGTGCCGTCGACGTCCGTTTGGCATGCCTCGCGCAAGCGCGGATAGCTGACGTCGATGCCGCAACCGTTGAGCAATGCGGCGAGCGCCGCCGGGCCGCAGTCCATCGCGGAGGTTTGCACGACTTCCGGAATGCGATGTCCCGCAAAACCGGGCTCCGGCATGCGGCGTCTCCGCATGCGGTGTCGAGCGTGCGCTGTCCTTGGCGCGTTCAATGCGGTGATGGCCTTTATTGTCGAATGCGTGGCGACCCGAGCAGGTTGATCAGCTTGCGTGCGAGCGTCGCTTCGTCGACGAGCACCGTCGCGCGCCCTTTGAGACCGTGCGACACCGCGTCGTACAACGGCGACGCGCGATCGAGTTCGAGATCGACTTGCACGCGTCCGTCGCGTTCCTCGCTGCCGACGCGAATCACGCGCGCGTCCAACAAGCCGTATTGCGTCCACGGCAGCGCAAAGAACTCGATTCGGGCGCGTTGATCGACGCGTACGCGCCCGGCCGCTTCGCCGGCGACGAAGTGCGATTGAAATTCGTAGCCGCGCTCGGGCACCAACGTCATCAACCAAGCGCCCGGTGCCGCCGTCTGACCGACGCTCAGCTGCGCGATCGCGCCGATCCTGCCGGCGAACTGCGCGCGCACGCGCGATTCGTCGATGCGCCGCTCGAGTTGACGAATTTCCGGATCGAGTTCCGCGATCGCACCGGCGAGCTGTGCGTCCTGGCCGTCGAGGCGCGCACGGTTGCTCGCGGTTTCGTTCGCGACGCGCCGCTTCGCGGCTTCCTTCTCGCGCAATTCGGCGCGATCGGCGTCTAGGCTCTTGCGACCCTGTTCGACGTTGGAGCGCGCTTGCGACAGCGTCAGCAGGTCGATCTGTTTCTTCGAACCGAGCTCCGTGTACAAGCGCTCGGCTTCCTCGGCATGGCGGATGCGCGCTTGCGTCTCGCCGATGTGCGCTTGCAGCTTCTCCATCGCACGATTCTGCTCGTCGATCTGATTTGCTGCCGCGGCGTCGAGCGCGTCGATCTCGCGGTGCAGCGAATCGCGCTCGTCGGCGAATTTGTGTGCGCGCTGGCGCAGCTGCTCTAGATCGAGTTCGAGCGGCACCGCGTCGAATTGCACGAGCAGATCGCCCGCGGCGACGCGGTCACCCAAGCGCACCGGCAACGCTACGATCGGTTCGTTCGAGCGGCTCGTCAGGTCGATCGGCTCGGCGGCCGCGACGACACGGCCGTCGACGCTCGCGACCGACAGCGGCAGTTCGACGGTGCAGGCGAGAACGGCCCACAACGCGAGCAGAACTCCACCGGCAACGATGAAGAACGAACCGGCGCGTCGCGAGTCGACGTTCAGTGAACGCAGCGTGTTCTCGAACGAAACCGCCATGAATTGCTCGTGATCGACGCCGACGACGTACGCCCGAACTCGGCGTGTCCGAACGCATGCAGCCGAGGCGGGCGAGAGTTCTTGATTCGGCGGAGAGTATGCTGCAAGAATCAACGCGCCTCAAAGCAATTGGTTTGACTTGCGTCGGACCGCTGCGGTGAGGGGAAGGACACACACCCTCGTTCAATTCGCATCAAGACGAATGTCGAGGGGGTCAATCGCGATTCGAAGACTCTCCGACGGCGGGTGGTGCGTCGCGGTGTTCGCTTCGGCATCGAACGACTCGATGTCGAGTGCGAACGAGACAATCACATGATGTGGAGGACACACGCATGAAGGTCAAGACGAAAGTCAAGGCTGGCGGTTTTTCCTGGAGCAACTGATTCGACGTCGACGCGGCGCGTAGCAGTCGACGCGCACTCGTCGTTCGTTCGAATCTGACGCAGTATCGGCTGCGCTCGCTCCGTGGGGACATTTGCATCGGCGCTCGAGCGACTTCGTTCGAGACCGATGGCGAGCGCGGCCGAGTTTGCCTCCGCTTTCGGCGCGCATCGATTCGTCGCGCGAATCGGTTGCGCCGCGTCGGTGAGTCCGGCTAGCGTTGCTGCAGACCACCCATCGATTCGGCCGCACGTCGGTCGGACGCACCGGAGTCGCACGATGACCGCCGCCGAAATTCCCGCGTCGCCTTCACAACCGATCCGCAAACGCCGCTTCGCCGCGCAGGTGCCGGCCGAGGGCGACGGCGGACTGTTCACCCAGTCGTGGTTTCCGATCTGTCCGTCGTACGAAGTGCGGCCGGGCCAGATCGTTGGCAAATCGTTCCTCGACGGCAGAGTCGTCGTGTATCGCGGCGCGGACGGTGTCGCGCGGGTGCTATCGGCGTACTGCCCGCACCTCGGTGCAGACCTCGGCATCGGTGCCGTCGTCGGCAACGACATTCGCTGCGCGTTCCATCACTGGGAGTTCGACGGCGGCGGCCGCTGCACGAAGACGGGCATCGGCGATCCGGCGCCGCGCAACGCCTGTCTCTTCAAATTTCCGTGCGTCGAGAAGTTCGGCCTCGTATGGGCATTCAACGGCGACGAACCGTGGTGGCAGATCCCCGAATTTCCGGTGCCGGAGTCGGAACTCGCGATCGACGTGCGCTACGACGTGCCGGTGATGCCGGTCGACCCGTGGGTCGTCTGCGCGAATACGCCGGACTGGCAGCACATCAAGGTCGTGCACCGGCTGCAGTTCGATTCGACCGATCTTTACGACCGCATCGAATGGACCAACCATTCGATGCGCTACAGCTTCGTAGGCTCGATGGAATACGGCGACGGTCCGGAGATCAACTACAACGTCGGCATCTACGGCACCAGCATCTTCCACCTGCACGGCACTCTGAACGGCCAGTGGTACGCGGTGTTGACCGCGTTCGGCATGCCGGCGCCGGGCGTCACGCAGAATTACTTCGTGCTGTGCGTGAAGAAGGGCGACGGCTCGCCCGAGAGCGACGCGCAGATCAAGTTCCTGCACGACTTCCTGTGGAAGCTCGGCAAGACGATGACCGACGACGACCGGCCGATCCTGCACAACATCAAATACGCGCCGGGCACGTTGACGCGTTCCGATCGGGCGCTGGCGCATTACCTCGACATGGTGCGCAAGTTTCCGCGCGCGCATCCGTCGGCCGACTTCATCAAATAGCGCGGAACGCCGTTCCGTACCCAACACATCCACGAAGGGGAGATATCGCCGTGGCTCACATCAGCCAAGTTCAGTATTACAACGAGGCGGTCGAGAAGCAGCTCGGCTTCGTAGCGTCGGTGCAAACCGGCAAGACGCTGCATCTGTCCGGCGTCGTGTCGGTCGACGATCAACTGCAGGTCGTGGCGCCGACCGACATGGCCGGCCAAGTCGACCGGATCTACGACATCATCGAGAAGACGCTCGCGAAGAGCGGCGCGACGCTGCAGCACGTCGTCAACGAGTTGATCTTCGTGACCGACATGCAGAAATTCGCGGCGGCCGGCGCCGCGCGCTCGAAGCGCTATGCGAAGTGCGCGCCGCCCGCGACGACGGCCGTCCAGGTGAGCGCGTTGTTCTTGCCGGCAGTGATGATCGAGATTCAGGTGACCGCGGTACTACCGTAGTCGGTCGCCGCTGCCCGCGGCGCCCGCGGCCGGGGACCGACTGCGCGCTGCGGCGGCTCGTCGCTTGCCTTGAAGGTGCGGCCGGTCGCGGAGCTGCAAAGGGCGCTGCGGGCGCGATCCGGCAGCGGTTACGAGTCGAGCACGCGCCGCGGATGATGCCCGTCGACGTTGCCCAAGAACGGCGGGTGAATGTTGTATCCGAGCAATTCCTGCAGCCGTTTCGGCAGTCTGCGCACGACGTCCCGCGGCACGGCGAGCACGTGGTTCTCGGCCGGCCGCAGCCACGAGGCGGCGTAGTGCAGCACGACGCCGAGCCGCGGCCGAGTGGTCGCGTTGGCACCGCCGCCGTGCCACAGCGTGCCGCGATAGACGAGCGCGTCGCCGGCGCGGAGTTTCGGCGACACCGTTTGCGTGCTCGCATCGGGCCGCTCGTCGATCCACTTGTGGCTGCCGGGCACCAGCCGCGTGCCGCCGTTCGTCTCGCTGAAGTCGACGAGCGGGAGCATGACGGTGGCGACGATCTCCGGATGCGGTCGCGCGATCGGATAGATCGCGTCGTCGTGATGCAACGCTTGCGCCCGTTCGCCGGGACCGATCTCGATGCCGGCCGGCGAGCTCAAGTGATAGCGGCCGAGCAGATGGTCGAGTACGCCGAGCACGACCGGATGCGTCGCCGCACCGTCGAACGCACGGGTCCGGCCGAAGAGCCGGTACACGCGCCGGGTATTGCGACCTTCGAAGTCATCGCGCCCGGTCGCCGTGTCGGCGAGAATTGCATGCAGGTCGGCGCGCGCGCGGTCCACGTGGTCGGGGCGCAGCACGCCGGGGATGACCGCAAAGCCGTCGTCGTCGAGCGCCCGAAGGAGCGGGTCGCCGGGGACGACCGGCGCGGGAGTCGGATCCATCCGAAACGCGGTCATGTTATGTTCCCTTTAGGAATGTGATCGGACGCTAGTCGGTCGAGGAGGCGAATACAAGTGCAGAAGTTGAACGCGACCCAAGGGACGCTGCTCGGATTCTTGATGGACGAGCCGAAGTCCGGTTGGGAATTGCTCAACGAGATCTCGCAAGGCCTGTCGCGATTCTGGAACGTCACGACCAGCCACATCTACCGGGAGCTCAAGACGCTCGACGAACGCAAGCTCATCCACGCCGGCGAACCGGGGCCGCGCGACCGCACGCGCTACGGCATCACCCGTGAAGGTCGCCGGGCATTCAAGGAGTGGCTCGCGGAAACGCCGGGCGACGAGCAGATCCGCTTCCCGTTTCTGTTGACGCTGTGGTTCGGCCGGCATCTCGAGGCCGAGCAGCTCGAGTCGTTTCGCACGACGCGCCGCGCCGCGCACACGAAACGCCTCGCGCTGTATCGCGACTTCGAACAGACGATCGCCGACGATCCGTACTTGGCGGCGGTCGTGTCGTTCGGCATCGGCTACGAGGAAGCGATCGTGCGCTGGCTCGATCATCTGTCGTTCGACGACGACACGCGGCCGGTGACGAAGCAGTCGGTCGAGCGCGCCTGAGCGGTCGATAACCTTCATTCGAGGAGAGCGTCATGTTGATCGATGTCGACGTCGGCCGCGGCCGCGTGCTCGGGCGTTGCGAGCCGGATTTCTCGAGCGTCGCCGACGCGTTCATCGAGAACTTCAAGCAACGCGGCGAAGTCGGCGCGTCGGCGTGTGTCAGCGTCGGCGGCGAAACCGTCGTCGATGTGTGGGGCGGCCGCGTCGCTGACGAGCCCACTGCGGCGCCGTGGACCGACGAAACGATCTCGATCGTCTTTTCGTGCACGAAAGGCGCGGTCGCGCTGTGCGCGCACATGTTGATCGATCGCGGTCTGCTGGATCTGCATGCACCGGTCGCCGAGTACTGGCCTGAATTCGCGACCAACGGCAAAGAGAACGCCACCGTGGCAATGATGCTGAACCATTCGGTCGGTCTGCCGGCGCTGCGCGAACCCGTGAAGGCCGGCGGCTACTACGACTGGAATTACATGTGCGAGCGTCTCGCCGCGGAGCGGCCGTTCTGGGAACCCGGCACGCGCAACGGCTATCACATGATGACGTTCGGCTGGGTCGCCGGCGAACTCGTGCGGCGCGTGTCGGGGCGCTCGCTCGGCACTTTCTTCCGCGAAGAAGTGGCCGAGCCGCTCGATCTCGATTTCTGGATCGGCTTGCCCGACGCGCATCTGCCGCGCGTCGCGCCGATGATTCCGTGGATGCCGAGCGCCGACGGTCCGGCGATGCCGTTCACGCAAGCGCTGCTGTCCGATCCGAACTCGATCCAGTTCTTGTCGCTGATGAATTCGGGTGGCCATCGAGCGGACTCGAAGGCGGCGTACGCCGCGGAGATCGGCGGAGGCGGCGGCATCGCGAACGCGCGCGCGCTCGCCGGCATGTATACGCCGCTCGCGAACGGCGGCGAACACGACGGCGTGCGGTTGCTGTCGGCCGATCACATCGTGCGGATGCGCGAGATTTCGGTCGCGACGCTCGAAGACGCGACGCTGCTCTTGCCGACGCGCTTCGGCCTCGGCTTCATGCGCTCGATGGACAACCGCCATCGACCGA